>DATMAN010000014.1 GCA_035560005.1 Burkholderiales bacterium
AGGTAACAACTGGTCAGGCGCGGAACGTCCTCGCCTCGCCGCAGGATCCAGGTGCTCCTCACTGTCGCTCGCTTGTCCGCGCGGCTGACCGGGAAGTCAATGACATATCGCCTTCCATACCGATCCTCTTCACCCACTGTCGCTTCCTGCGACTTGGCGGCCGCAAGAAGCAAGTCTCGCAGATACTCCGCGTCCGCCGCAGACAGTCCCAGCTTCGAGGCGAATGTCCTCGCCTTGTGCCGCCCGCGAGCGTGGGCCGGATTCAGACAGTAGGCCCGCAGTTTCTCGATGTCAACAATCGCCCGGTCGGCATTGGGGAGCTTCATCTGCTCGGCGTCAATCGCCCAGCCTGTCAACAGGCGCGGGGACGCGAAACGGGTTGCGCCGGGCCGTTACAGTTTCCCGTGGCATTGGCAATACCGCACGTGCGGCGGGCGGGTCGAGAGCGATGTCAATGCACGCCGTCTTTCCAGTTGCGTTCGGCAGATCGAAGGCCTGCAACAAAGCCATTTCGACGATACGGTTGCCACGCGACGCTCGCCAGGGGGAAATCTGCGATGTCCCAGAATGTGTTGAACGGATAGGGTGAGGTGGCGGCTCCTTTCGCCTGCATGTGGTATGCAGGCGGTCGCCAAACCAACGAAAGGAGCCACCATGAAGAAGTCTCTCACAGCTTCGATTGCCGTTCCGCAGTGCTCGTTCGCGAACGTCGTTCCGGTTTCCGTTCCTCCGCTTGCGGCGGTGCTCTCGGACGTGCGCAGCGCCTTCTTCGGCCTGTGCGTGCAGGCGGGCAAGCAGGTGCTCGCGGCGATGATGGAGGCCGAACGCACCGCCCTTTGCGGTCCGAAGGGAAAGCCCCATGCGCATCGGCATGCCGGCCGAGGCGGTCACACCCGCAGCTGGGTTACCTTGGGCGGGCGACGCATCGCCATTCGCCGGCCGCGTGCCCGCTCGGCGGCAGGCAGGGAGCTGGCGCTGGAGAGTTTCCGCTGGGCGGCCGGGGCCGATGCGCTCAATGAGGCCACGCTCTCGGCCATTGCCGCCGGGGTCTCCACGCGCCGCTACGCCAGCACGCTCGATTGTCTGCCAGAGGGCGAGCTCGAAGGCACGGTCTCGCGCAGTTCGGTGTCGCGGCGCTTCGTGGCGCTGTCGGCACAGCGCCTTACCGAGTGGCTGTCGCGCTCGCTTGCCGAGCTCGATCTGCCGGTGGTGCTCGTGGATGGCATTCATTTCCGCGACCGGGTGCTGCTTGTTGCCCTGGGCATCGATTCCGAGGGCCACAAGCACCTGCTGGGGCTCTGCGAGGGCAGCACCGAGAACGCCACCGTGGTCAAGGCCTTGCTTGCCGATCTTGTCGAGAGGGGCCTGGATCCCGAGCGGCCAAGGCTGCGGGTCATTGACGGGGCCAAGGCGCTGCGGCGCGCCCTGCGGGAGTTCTTTGGCGAGGCCGCCCTCGTTCAGCGCTGCCAGGTCCACAAGCTCAGGAACGTCCTTGAGCACCTGCCCGAGCGGCTTTGCCCGAGCGTGCGCCGGGCGATCAACGATGCCTGGAAAAGCGCCGATGCCCAGCTTGCGCTGCGCCAGCTGGAGCGCCTGGTGTGCTCGCTTGCCCGTGAGCACCCGGGGGCCGCAGCCTCGCTGCGCGAGGGCTTGCAGGAGACCCGTACCGTCATGCGCTTGGGCATCCAGGGGGCGCTGGCGCGCACCCTCAGGAGCACCAACCCCATCGAGAACCTCAATGGGGCGGTAGCGCACTACACCCGCAACGTGCGGCGTTGGCGTAACGGGCAGATGCTTCTTCGCTGGGTGGGAGCGGCGCTCCTCGAGGCTGCGCGCGGCTTTCGGCGAGTTCGCGGCCATGACGATCCTGCGAAGCTCTGCGCCGCCCTTGAGCGCCATCGCAATGCGCCGCTCGTCGCCACCAAACGCAAGGTCGCGTAACATGACAACCGGAGCCGCTACCGCTTACCGTTCAACACACTGCGGGACATTGCCGGGGAAATCCGAGCGCGATCAGAAGACGGGGAAGCGGTGCCAAAACTCAAAAAGACCTTCACGCTACGGCTCTACCGGGACAAACTGGCCCGCTCCAAAGTGCGCATCAGCGCCAACGGGAGCCCACAAGGCGACTGGCTCGTCGAAATCCAGCTCGAGCCAGAAACCCAACCGGCTACTGAATTTCCATCGAAGGTCGTCGAGACCCGGATCACCGCGGACGTACTCGTGCCCCACGAGCGCCGTCACGCTGCTGAGTCCGTCTGGGCCAGCTACCCTCTTTACACGTGCCGGGCGAAAACCGTAGAAACGGTCAATACATGCGGCCACTTGTTGATCGACGCGCGTCATATCCCTTCGGCGTCGGTGCCGAAGCGGCGGCAGGAACGGGGTTGCGCTGCGCCATCTGCGCGCGGCTGTCGCAGGTCCCGCGGCTGAGTCAACAACCTCCGGGACGACCGTGATCGGGTAGCGGGCTCCGCCTGCATGGATTCGACCGACTCCTAGCAACGCGTCGAGCTCCAAGCGACTAAGCCGCCCCGCTGGGACGCGGACCACTAACTTCTCCATTGTCACGGTCCCGGCGCGCAGCCGGGGCATGTAGTACACGTGCTGGTGACGTCGATCCATTGTTCCGTCAGCTTCGCGACCGCTCAGCAGCAAGGAAATCTGGCCACTTCGTTCTTCGTGCGACTCGACGGCCGCGTCGCGAAACGCGCGGGCGACGGCAACCACATAGCGAAGCGGAATAGGGATGCGGCGACTCAGGCGGAAGCGAATCTCGGCCACATTGACGTCTGGCGCGGCAGGCGACGCTGACACACGCGGCCGGATCTCGTGGATGAGAGCCGCAGCCGGGATCGCGTACTCGATCCACCTGGCTCCACAGGGTAGCGGCATCTTTTCCCCAAGGAGCGCATTCACGAGATGTGGAGGGGATCCCGTCGCTGTGGTCTCATCCCTGCCTCGACCTGACCAAAGATCGGACGCCCGGAACTCGGCAGTGGTACAGAGCACGCGCCGATACGTCACGGGTGACGATTGCTGGACGAGGCCGCGTGGGCCGACACTCCAGACGCCAGCCGGCGGCTCGTCACGGTTTACCACACGGAGGCGCGCGCGGGATTCGCTGCGCCCCAAATAACGGAGCCGTTCAAGCAGACCGGCAAGCAACGCTTGCTGATCCGACTGAAGCACCGTCTTGAAGCGGAACCAGAAGCGACCACCTTCGGGAACGGCGAAGTGGTCGTGGTGCAGTACGCGATCGGACGCGCCGAGCCGAATCGGCTGGTAATAGCGGAGTTCGTGGAACGATGCGCGTGGCAGCCAGATCTCGGGTGCGCCGGATCGGCCGAGGGCTTCGAGCAGGCGATCGCGGTCCTCCACCGAAGAGGGGTGCGGCGGCGCGCAGAACCACGAGGATGCGAGTGCCCGGAGAAGCCGCCAAGGTGAAGGCGGCCACTCGGGTCCCGCCATACCAAACTGAGCCTCGCCCCAGAGGTGCGCGTGGTAACGGCCCGAGAGAAGCTCGACCTCGATGACGGTCGCCTCGGTCATTGCTGCTGTTCATCCTCTGCCACGGTGTTCGTATTTGGCATTTGGGCGTTGCCGCTGCCCTTCTTCCCCCGCTTCGGCTTGTACGTGACCTCTACAATGGGGCCGTCGTAGAGAGACTTCGTCTTTTCCTCGGCGGGCGGTTCCTTCTTCCCGCTTGATTTGCTCCCCTTCGACCTCTCCGAGGCCGCTTCTCCGTCCTTCTTCTCCGAGAAGAGCTTCGCAAACAGCGCGCGGAAGCTCACACCGGACGTCTCGGCTTTCTCGCCGCCGCCGTTTCCCTTGGTATCTGGCGTGAAGGACGGTCCCTCAGCTTGCCCGAGGCCGGTCGGCTTCGCGCCCATCAAATCGGTGGTGGAGGTCGTCCCCGTCGATGAGTTGCCGCTCCAGGCGATCGACCCGTCGCAAGTCAGGTAGCAGTCCGCACGGAGACGGAGGCTCGGTCCGGTCGAGCGGCTACGAGGATCGAACGAGGCCTTGTTGGCGAGGAAGGCGCCAATCTTCCAGAGCCCAAGGCCGAGGAGGAACTTCTTCCGGTCCTCCTCGAGCGACAAGCTCTTCAGCGCGACCACGTCGATCTCGAACGTGGCGGTGATGTTCTTCGGCACGACCCGGCCCTTCGCCGTGATGCTCTGCCCCTTGTTGGCGCGCTCTTCGCGCGTCGACTCGGGCTCGATCGCGTCCCACTTCACCATGCCGTAGTGGACCTCGGGGTCGTCAGCGAGCTCGGCCTCCAGGCGCGCGTGGATGAGCCGAGTCTGGCGCAGCCCGACGAACTTCCACTGCACAAACTGAAAGCCGTGCAGCAGCGCAGCCGGATCCACGGCGAAGACGAGCTGCTCCAAGTCGGCGCGCTTGTCGAGCGGCCAGAAGTCGCCACCGTTCCGCAGCCCGAGCTTGCTCGCGAAAAGCGCCCGCATATCGGCGGTGCTGCCTGCGCGCTTCCCTTCGAGAATGTAGGACGATGCGAGCCGATGCGGCTCCGTGAGGTTTGTCGCGAGGAGGTCGCCATCCTTGTTCTTCACGGCGATGAGCGGCAAGCCTTTGAGTTCGTCGACCCAGACACCCGGAGACTTCATGCAGACTGCCTCGAGTCGGTTCGACATGCTTTGCTCGCTCTCGACGAGGCACCACCGCCGGCCTTCCTGATCGCGGTAGATGCAGACATCGATGTCCGGAAACCCGGTCGGCTGGAGGAAGTGACCGTTCGTGAGGTTGAGCGACGCGGTGATCACAACGCGGTCCTGAGCATAGAGTTGATCGAGAAGCGAGTTGTCTCGCTCGGATGGCTGTTTTGTGCTCGTTGTCATACGGCAGTCTCCTCTTCGTCAATCGGCACCCGGAGGCGCCGCGATAGGGAAAGCGCGTCGTCTTTCGAGATGGGGACGAGAACTGCCAGCGTCATGCGCGCCGCCTCGTCGCCCGGGATTGTTGGGGCGAAGCGCGCGACGGCCTTTCCAGTTGGTCGCGGATCCGTGCGCCAAGGGAGCCCAGTGACCCGCAAGCGCGCGAGCGCCAGCTCGACGGCCCGTTCGACCTGGCTGGCGCTCCCCAACGAGAGAAGCCGTGCGATGGCGCCGTCGCGGGGTGGCCGCGAGTCGGATGGGGGGTGGATGCCCAGCTCGAACCACAGCCGCAGCGCTGCGTACGACGGTGGCACAGGCCCGGCCACGCTCGATGGCGCAGTTTGCCCGGGTCCCAACGATTGCCAGTCGAGAAGCGCGTAGAGACCGGCGAGGCGATGAACCTCCCGAACGTCCACCTCTCCGCGAAGCAGAGCGGTGATGTCGTCGAAGGACGCAAAGCGCGCGGCAGCGAAGGGCAGCCTCGGCAGCTCCGCACCATCGAGCCAGCGCGACCAGAAGAGATCCTTGAAGTCGCCGAGAGGGTCCAGCCCTGCCCACCTGAGAGAGCCCGACGGCGGCGGTTCCGGAACTGTCCAGGCGCGACCGTCCCAGCGGAATCGAACCGGGAGCATGTGCTCGAGGACGGGGCCAACCGCCGCGGCATCGGCTCGGACCCCGAGGATCGAACCGATCGCCCGTCCCAGTCGATGTGCCGGGTCTGCCTGCAGGCCGTCCCTGAGGGCGCGCTCCCAGAGGCGCGCACGGAGCGGTGGCAAGGGGCGCGGTTTCCGCCGGGCGTCCTCGATGTCCCGGCGCAGGGCACCGGGGAGAACAAGCGCGCGGTTCAGATCCCAGAGCGCCTCGAGGATGTCACGATACGCGTGGAGCCCGGGCTCATCGACGGCCCGGTGGATGGCCTCCTCTGCGCGTGCGCGGGCCGCGCGCAGGCGATCGGTGGTGAACTGGTCGAACCATCCCGTCTCGGCGAGCGGCGCAAGCATGAGACGCAGGTCTGCGTCTCCCTCGCCCTTGCCTGCAACGCGCGTCGCGCCACGTGGGATACCTTGACGCATCGGCTGGCGCTGCCCTGGGCGGCGCCCCTCGAGGACGAATCGATGGAAGGTGTCGAAGGCTGCACCGGCGCCGCGGCCGACGACCGCTGCCCGGAATTCCGCAGCGGTGGCGGCGAAGCCGCGGCCAGAGAGACGGGCCTGGAACTGGCGCATCTGCATCTCGAACTCGGCGAGCGTTCGAGGGCGCTCGGCGTTCCACGTCGGGAGGTGGATCTCGACGTTCCGGAAGAACGTGCCCTTCCCCATCTCGGCCACCGAGCCCTCGAACACGAACGGGAACGCGGGGTATGCGCGGCGACCCCAGCGGAGGCGACGAAGGCTGCCACGGAGGAGCAGGGCCCCGCGCACCGCGAGCAGAAAACACCATGGGCTGATCGCTGCGCGGTCCTGCACCCACTTCGCGACACCCGTCGCGTAGCGCTTCATCGGTTCGGGAAAGAAGAGGTAGCCGCTCTTGAGTTCCTTCTTGAGCATCGGATTCCCTTCTGCGAAGAGCGACCAGGTGATGTCCATGGAGGCACCTCCGGCCGCCTCGACTGCCTTCTCGATCTGGGAGAAGTAGTCGCCGCTTCCCTCCTGCCCATGGGCCGGGAAGAGTGGGTGCGGCTCGGTCTCCTCCTTGTCCGCAACCGGGAGACTGATCGCTCGTGCCCACGCTGCGGTCGGCGCGTCGAACCGATCATGGTTATCGCGCAGCTTGAGCTTCGAATCTT
>DATMAN010000015.1 GCA_035560005.1 Burkholderiales bacterium
GACCGCCATGCGCACCGCGATGCCGAACGTGACCTGGGGAAGGATCACCGACTGGCCGCCGTCCGCCACGCTGGAATCGATCTCCACGCCGCGGTTCATCGGCCCGGGGTGCATCACGATCGCGTCCGCGGCCGCCAGCGAAAGCTTCTCGGCGGTCAACCCGTAGCGTTTGAAGTATTCCTGCGCACCGGGCAGCAGCGGGCCGTTCATGCGCTCGTTCTGCAGCCGCAACATCATCACCACGTCGACGTCCTTCAGTCCCTGGTTCATGTCATGGAAGACGTGCACACCGAGCTCGGCCACGTGGCTGGGCAGGAGCGTGCGCGGCGCGATCACGCGCACTTCGTTCACCCCGAGCGTGGTGAGCGCGTGAATCTGCGAGCGCGCTACCCGCGAATGGAGCACATCGCCGACGATCGCCACGCGCAGCCCGGAGAAACCGCGCTTGTAGTGGCGGATCGTGAACATGTCGAGCAGCGCCTGGGTGGGATGGGCATGGCGGCCGTCGCCGGCGTTGATGACGTGGATATTGGGCGCCACGTGGCGGGCGATGAGATGCGCCGCCCCGCTCTGGGAATGGCGCACCACGAACATGTCGGCCTGCATGGCGGACAGATTGGCCACCGTGTCGAGCAGCGTTTCGCCCTTGCTTTGAGAAGAGGCGTTCACGTTGAGGTTGATGACGTCGGCCGACAGGCGCTTGGCCGCGATCTCGAACGTGGTCCGCGTGCGCGTGCTGGGCTCGAAGAAGAGATTGAACACCGACTTGCCCCGCAGCAGCGGAACCTTCTTGATGTCGCGCTCGGTGACAGGGACGAAGGAAGCGGCGGTGTCGAGGATGTGCAGCAGGATCTCGCGCGGCAGTCCCTCGATCGTCAGCAGATGGCGCAGCTCGCCCTTCGCGCCGAGCTGCGGATTGCCGCTCATCGCGCCGAGCCTCCCGGCCCGCGCTCCACGGCGAGGCTCAGCTTCCCGTTCCCGTCGCGCCGCAGCACGATCTGCTCGTCGTCGGCCACCGCGACGGTTGCGCCGACGAACTGCGGCGCGATCGGCAGTTGCCGCCCGCCGCGGTCCACCAGGGCGGCGAGCCGGACCCGTCCGGGCCGCCCGTAGTCGAACAGCTCGTTCAGCGCCGCGCGGATCGTGCGTCCGGTATAGAGCACGTCGTCGACCAGCACGATATCGCAGTCGGAGACGTCGAAAGGAATGTCCGACGGACGAACCTTCGGGCTCAGGCCACGGCGCGCGTAGTCGTCGCGGTAGAAGGCGATGTCGATGGTGCCCAGGGGAAGCTCGATGCCGAGAAGCCGGTGCAGGCGCTGGGCGACCCAGACCCCGCCGGTGTGAATGCCGATCAGGGCGGTTCGCTCGGTCACGGCTGGGCGCAACTGGGCGGCGAGAGTCTCCAGCAGTTGCTCGGCGTCAGGCAGGGGTGCGTTCACGGTCGAAATAGGCCTGCAGGATGGCGGCGGCCGCCAGCTCGTCCAGGTGGCGCTTCTGCGCGCGCCCGTGCACACCGGCTTCGCTCAGCCGGGACGCGGCTTCCGCCGAGGTGTAGCGTTCGTCGATCAGTCTGACCTCGAGCGCGAAGCGTCTGGCGAGCTGCGCCGAGAAATCGCGCACGCGGGGCGCCAGTTCATGCTCCGAACCGTCGTCCCGAACCGGCAACCCGACCACCAGCAAGGCAGGTCGCCATTCGGTGATGGCCTGGCGAATACGCTCCCAGCGCCGAGCGGCCGCGCGCGCCTCGATCACACCCACCGGGTGGGCGATGCCGAGCGCGGTATCGCCCACCGCCATCCCGATGCGGCGCGCACCGTAGTCGAAAGCAAGAACGGTGCTGTGGATCAACTGCGATACGTCGGGTCTGGGATGCGCTGCGCCGGGATGCCGAGCCGCTCCCATCGGCTCAGGACCCGCGAGGTCCCGGAAGTGCGGGCCTACGCATGACCCGCTTCCTCCGACAGGCTGGCCGGATCGATGCCCAGCAGATTCATCGCGGCCTCCAGCCGCTCGCCCGGCGTGACGTCGAAGATCACCGAGGGATCGGCCTTCACCGTCAGCCACGCGTTCTGTTTGAGTTCCTGCTCGAGCTGGCCAGGTGCCCATCCGGCATAGCCCAGCGAGACCAGGATGTTGCCGAGCGTGGGGCCCTCGCCCTGACTGAGCGCCTGCAGGATGTCCCTGGAAGTCGTGAGACCGATCTCGCCGTTGACGGGCAACGTCGATTGCCAGCCGCCCACCGGGCGGTGCAGGACGAACCCCCGATCGACCTGTACCGGACCGCCGAAGTACACCGGCAGCCGGGCCAGCTCGGCGTTGGTCAGCGGGATCTCGACCTGCTCGAAGAGGGTACCCAAGGTCATTTCCGTCGGGCGGTTGACGACGAGACCCAGCGCGCCTTGCTCGTTGTGTTCGCAGATGAAGGTCAGCGACTTCGCGAAATACGGATCGACCATGTTGGGCATGGCGATCAGGAAGTGATTCGTCAGATTCACGCTTTGCATCGGCTCACCCGCGCGTATTCTAGCGCTCGCGGCGCGCGACCGGCCAGCGCAGACCCGGCCCGTATAATACGCCCGGCTCTGGCAAGGACCGCGCGCATCGCAGGGAGCAGAATCCACTGGCTACCGAACAGGAACTGTCGGCCTTCCTTGCCGAAGTCGAGCGCCGCGCGTACAAGCAGGCCGTGTTCGCGGTACGCGATCGGCACACGGCGCTGGATATCGTCCAGGATTCGATGATGAAATTGGCGCAGAAGTACGATCACCGACCGGCTGCCGAGCTGCCGCTGCTGTTCCAGCGTATCCTTCAGAACACGATCCGCGACTACTATCGCCGCCAGAAGGTCCGTTCCCTGTGGGTTACCCTCCTGTCCTCGCTGCGCCCGTCGGAGGCCGGGGAGGAACACGACCCGCTGGACACGATGATGACCGAGGCCGGCAACTGCGATGGACCGGCCGAACGTCTGGAGCGCAGCCAGATCGCCGAGCTGATCGGCCAGGCGCTGCAGGCCCTGCCGCCGCGTCAACGTCAGGCGTTCCTGCTGCGTTACTGGGAAGAATTCGATGTGGCGGAAACGGCGGCGGCCATGGGTTGCTCCGAAGGCAGCGTCAAGACGCACTGCTCGCGGGCCACTCACGCCATTGCCGCTTTTCTGAGAAGCAAGGGCATTGCGCCATGAATGAAGACGATCTCGCCAGGCGGATCGTGCGGCATCTCGACGAAAGCCTGGAAGACATCCCGGCACGCGATGTCGAGCGGCTGCACGCCGCCCGGGGGGCCGCGCTGCGGCATGCGCGCGCGCGCAAAGCGGGAACCGGCGCCGGCCTGAGCGGGTGGCTGGAGCGGCTGGCCGGGCACGGCCTGGTGGCGCGCCTGGCGGTGCCAGCCGCCCTTGCCGTGGCCGTGGTGGCCGGACTGCTCTACTGGCAGATCACCGCTCACCACGAGAGCATCGACGTTGAAACGGCGCTGCTCGCGGACGAGCTGCCGATCCACGCCTACACCGATCCCGGGTTCGACACGTGGCTGCGCCACGCCTCGCAAGAGCAGCAGTAGCCGCGGCATTCGTCGTGGCCACGGCGCTGCCGGCGAGCGCGCTGGCCCAGTCGGCGCCCACCTGGGCGCAGCTCACCCCGCAACAGCAGAAGATTCTCGCGCCGCTCGAGAAGGACTGGGACAGTCTCGAAGCGGAGCGGCGCCTGCGCTGGCTGGGGGTGGCGAAACGCTATCACGGTCTGTCCCCCGAACGGCAGCAGCGCATCCAGCAGCGCATGCGCGACTGGGCCCAGTTGACACCGGCGCAGCGGGAAGCCGCCCGGCAGCGCTACCGCAGGTTGCAGGAGCTGTCGCCCGAGGAGCGGCGTGCGCTGCACGAGCGCTGGCAGCGCTACCAGCAACTGCCCGAGTCGGAGCGGCGCGAGCTGCGCGAGCGTGCTCGCCCGCAGGACGAGGACGACATCGACTGACCGTTGTGGGCGCGGTCGCTTCCCACGCCGAGCTGGCCGGTCTGTGGCGGCGCCTCGCCAGCCTGGCCTACGAGTCGATCCTGCTCTTCGCGCTGTTGTTCGTTGCCGGGTATCTCTTCATCGCACTGGCGCGCGAGGCGCAACACGGCGTGCCGCGCCTGCTGTTCCAGTTCTATCTGCTCGCGGTGTGCGGCGCCTATTTCGTGTTCTGCTGGACCAGAAGCGGGCAGACGCTCGCCATGAAGACATGGGGGCTTCGGCTGCAAAGCGCCGACGGCGCCGCGCTGACCGCGCGCCGGGCGCTGCTTCGTTACCTGCTGGCGGTACCCTGCGCCGGGCTGGGGTTCGGCTTGCTCTGGGCGCTGATCGACCGCGAGCGCCAGTTTCTGCACGACAGGCTGGCGGGGACGAGGATTGTGATTGGGTGATTGGGTGATTAGCGTGATCAAGGCAGCGGCGTTTTCCGCAATCACCGGGTTACCCAGTCACCCAATCATCGCCTTTCCGCCTGGACCATCATCCACACCGCGGCGCTCAGAAACACCAGCGTCGGCAGAAGCGCGGTCAGGAGGGCCGGCCACGCGTTGAGCAGGCCCAGGTGGCCGAACAGGCGGTTGGCCAGGTGAAAGCCCAGACCGAGCATGATGCCGGTGAAGATCTTGGCGCTGACGCCGCCTTCGCGCGCCTGGAAGTTGGCGAATGGCAACGCCAGGACCATCATGACCAGCACCGCGAACGGGTAGATGACCTTCTGCCACAGGGCGATCTCGTAGCGCGCGGTCTCCTGTTTGTTGTCGCGCAGGTGCCGCACGTAGGAGGCCAGATCCATCAGGGACATCTGTTCCGGTACCACCATCAGGACGTTGAGGATCGACGGATTGAGCACCGAGCGCCAGTACGCTTCGGGGATGCGGTTCACGCTGGTCCGGTTCTCTTCGAAGCGGGTCTGCACCACGTCGTGCAGCCGCCACAGGTTTTCGCGCTGATACTCGCCGCGCGCGGCGCGGCTGATCGCGCGCAGCCGGTACTCGGAGTCGAACTCGTAGATCTTGACGTCGTGGATGACGGTCTCCGGCATGATGCGCGTCACGTTCACGAAACTGGTATCGTCCTTGACCCACAAGCCCGAGCGGAAGGCCTGCGCCACGATGCTGGTCGAGGTGGCTTTCAGCCGCAGCCGCTGCGCCGCCTGCTCGGTGGCCGGCGCGACGAACTCACCCACCAGAAAGGTCAGCACGGACAGCACCACCCCGATCTGCACCAGCAGCAGGGCGCTGCTGCGCAGCGACATCCCAGAGACCCGCATCACGGTGTATTCGGAGTTCGCGACCAGTTGCGCGAGCGCGAACAGGGTTCCGATGAGCGCGGCGACCGGGAGAATCTCGTAGGCGCGCCCCGGGAGATTGAGCAGCACGTAGAGCCCCGCCAGCGACAACCGATAGCTGCCACGCCCCAGCTCGGAGAGTTCCTGGATGAAATCGAAGAAGGCGAACAGCAGAATCAGCGCGCAGAACACCAGGCCGGTCGCGGCGAAGACCTGGCGTGCGATGTAGCGCCGGATGGTTCTCATCTGCGCCGGGAGAACAGCGGGGACACCGACAGGCGCCAGTAGAACAGCAGCGCCACCACCACCAGCATCGCGGCGTGCATGCCCCAGAATCCGGCGTAGGGCGGCAGTGTTTCCTGCGCGACCCAGGCCTGCACGATCGACAGCAGATTGGAGTACACCATGTAGAGCAGCGCGGCCACGATGAGGTTGAGCGAACGCCCGGCGCGCGGATTGACGAAGGAAAGGGGGATCGCCAGCAGACACAGCACGAAAGCGCTCATGGGCAGGCCGGCGCGCCAGATCAGCTCCGCCCGGCTGATCGGGCTGGTGTCGCGCAGCAACTCGGCGGTGGACCGCGACTTGATCGATGGCGCTTCCTGTGTCGCTTCCCTGGCCTCGATGCGCACGGCGTATTTCTCGAACTCGACGATCTTGTATTCCGCGGAGCCGGGCGGGCCCACGTAGCGCCGGCCGTTGATGAGCACCAGGAAGCGATCGCCGTTGGGCGCGGTTTCCTGGTAGCCGCGGCGGGCGACCGTGGTGCCGATCTCTCCGTCTTCTTCGGAGTGCACGAAGATGTTCGCCACCACCGAAAGATCCATCGTCAGCTTCTCCACGAAGTAGACGTGCTCGGCGTGCCGCGCTTCCTTGAACACCCCCGGCGAGATCGCCGCGAGGTCGTCGCGGTTCTCCAGTTGCCGCCGATACTCCTCGGCCTTGGACGTCGCCCACGGAGAAAGCAGCAGGGACAGCAACGCGATCGTGAACAGGAACGGGGCCGCGAAGATGAGCGTCGGTCTGATCCACGCCGTGAGCGGCTGCCCCGAAGTGAACCAGACCACCATTTCCGAATCGCGATAGCTGCGCGTGAGCGTCAGCAGCACCGACACGAACAAGGTCAGCGACAACAGGATCGGCAGATAGCGGATGCTGGCGAATCCCAGGAACGTGAGCACCGCATCGGTGGAGATGTTGCCGCGCGCGGCATAGCCCAGAAAGCGAATCAGTTGCGTCGTGATCGTGATCGCCAGCAGGACGATGAACGTCGCCACGCCGGTACTGGCGAACTCCCGCAGCAACGCTCGGTGAAAAATCATGCCGCGCTTTGACTTTCCGGAGGGCCGGAGGACATAATCCTAAGTGCTTGAAAGGAAAACATCATTGAGGAGTTCGTGTGGACTTTAGCATAAAAAGCTCGAAACCAGAGGCTGCCGCCGTCGACTGCATCGCGCTGGCCGTGTTCGGTGGCGGAAAACTCTCGCCCGAGGCCAGT
Source organism: Burkholderiales bacterium (assembly GCA_035560005.1). Taxonomy (NCBI): domain Bacteria; kingdom Pseudomonadati; phylum Pseudomonadota; class Betaproteobacteria; order Burkholderiales; species Burkholderiales bacterium. Next base: position 6,794 of record DATMAN010000015.1, read on the forward strand.
CGCATCGACCGCGCCTCGCGCGGGCGCATCGCCGGCGTCCTGAAGAAAGGTTTCGAGCCCAAACCGGGTGCCAGCCTGATGCTCTACGACGTGCCGGGTGTCAAAGCGCCGCGCGTGCTGCTGGTGGGCTTCGGAGAGCGGCAACCGGTTTCGCCCAAGGACTTTCGCGATGCCCTGCGCGGCGCGATCCGCGCCATGGTCGAGGCCGGTGTCGGCGACGCCGCGCTCTATCTGACCGAGGTCGATGTCGAGAAGCGCTCCGCGCAGTGGGCGCTGCAAAGCGCGGCGACCCTCGCGCTCGAGACCACTTACCGGTTCGACCAGCTCAAGACCGAAAAGGCGCGCAAGGCCCGGGCGCTGCGCCATGTGACCTTCGGCGCCTCCAGCCGGCCTTCCGCAGCCATGGAGGCCGCCGTGCAGCGCGGCCGGGCCGTGGGCGAAGGCCTCAATCTGGCACGCGACCTTGGCAACCTTCCGCCCAACATCTGCACGCCGGCCTATCTGGCGCAGCGCGCGGCTGCGCTGGGCCGCAGGCACCGGCTGAAGGTGAACGTCCTGGGCGAGCGGGAGATGCGCCGGCTCGGAATGGGCGCGCTGCTGGCGGTCGCCCGGGGCAGTCGCCAGCCCCCCAAGCTGATCGTGATCGAATACGGAGGCGGCCGACGCGCCGATCGGCCGGTCGTGCTGATCGGCAAGGGCATCACGTTCGACACCGGCGGCATATCGCTCAAGCCCGCGGCCGACATGGACGAGATGAAGTACGACATGTCGGGCGCCGGCAGCGTGCTCGGGACCATGCACGCCATCGCGCAAATGCGGCTGCCGTTGAATGTCGTGGGCATCGTGCCCGCCACGGAGAACATGCCGGGCGGCGACGCGACGCGACCCGGCGACATCGTGCGCAGCCTGTCCGGGCAGACCGTCGAGATCCTGAACACCGACGCGGAAGGACGCCTGATCCTGTGCGACGCGCTGACCTATGCGGAGCGCTACCGGCCGGCCGCCGTGATCGATATCGCTACCCTGACCGGCGCGTGCGTGATCGCGCTCGGGCATGTGGCGACCGGCCTGTTCGCGAACGACGAGTCCCTGGCGCAGGAGCTGCTGGCTGCCGGTGAAACCGCGCTGGATCGCGCGTGGCGCATGCCGCTCTGGGACGAGTATCAGGAACAACTGAAGAGCAACTTCGCGGACATGGCCAACATCGGCGGCCGGCCCGCCGGCAGCGTGACCGCCGCCTGCTTCCTGTCGCGCTTCGCCGGCAAGTTCAAGTGGGCGCACCTGGACATCGCCGGCACCGCCTGGCGCTCGGGCAAGGAGAAAGGCTCGACCGGACGGCCGGTGCCGCTGCTCACCCAGTTCCTGATGAGTCGCGCCGGGTGGTAGATGCAATCGACGCCCGAGCGGCAGCGTGCAGCGATCGCGAGCGGACGACATGAGGGCTATGCCGATCTGCGCAAAGATGGTAGAGGTGTCGCTCCGACAGGTAGCCGCATTCCGGGTTCGTTTTTCTTCGTGGCTTCGCGTTTCGTTTTGACATCGGCGTGTGCAAATGACTGAGGTGCTGTTCTACACGCACGTGGAAAGCAAGCTGCAGACCGCCTGCCAGCTTTGCGCCAAGGCGCTGGCGAAGAACATGCGCGTGATGATTCTGACGCCGCGCGCCGAACTGACCGAGAAGGTATCGAAGATGTTGTGGAGCGTGCCCTCGATCGGTTTCTATCCGCACTGCCGTGCAAGCGACAAGCTCTCCGCCGTCACGCCCATCATCGTCGACCATCTCACCGAGCCGCTGGTGCACGATCAGGTGCTCATCAACCTGCGCGACGAGACGCCGCCGATCTTCAGCCGGTTCCGGCGCCTGATCGAGATCGTGAGCCTGGAGGAGGCGGATCGCAGCGCGGCGCGCGAGCGCTTCCGCTTCTACCGCGACCGGGGCTACGAGATCACGACGCATCCGCTCGGCGCGCGGCAAGCCTGAGACGACACGATGGCCCAGGATCGCCTGCCCGCCTCCCCGGAGGACGACGAGCTGCTGGAGAAACTCGACCAGCTCATCAACCGCCATCGCCAGATCGACGGGCTCGCCCCGACGTCGCAGAGCGCGGCGCCGCCCGTGGACGACATCCCCACGCTGACCGACGCGGTGGCCGGACCGAATCTGACGAGACGCGAACCGGCGGCACGTCCCGAGGAGCTGGTCGAGAACAGGCTCACCGGCGCGCTGAGCCGCGAAATCGCCCGTTTGCAGCAGGAGCTGCCGGCGCACGCCGCGCAGCTCGCCGCGCTCGGCGCCACAATGAAGGCGGCCATCAAGTGGATCTCGCGCCGGCATCTGGAGAAAGCGCCGGAGCCCCGGAAGTGAGCGGCTATAATCTGCCGCCTTGACTGCAACTCCAGAGCGAAACGCGAAGCCACGAAGACACGAAAAAAGGCATGGTCCTCATCACCAACTCGACTCAGCCAGAGTCGGACGGCACGAAGACACCTCCCGCGGCGGGCGCTGCGCGCCGGCCGAGGGCAACGGCTGCGGTTCGTTGGTGGCCGGGAATCTGAAAGAGCCCGGGCCGGGCGCCGCCAGCACTCGAAGAGGCCATGGAACAATCGCGCAGCGGCCGCCTTTTTCGCCATTCCCGACCCTCCTCTTGCATCAGGTCAGTCGGTTCCCTGTGTTGCTTCGTGTCTTCATGCCTTCGTGTTTCGCTCTTCCGGTCTGATTGACATGGAACTCGCGAAGAGCTTCGAACCCAAGGCGATCGAGAACCGCTGGTACTCGTTCTGGGAGTCCGGCGGTTTCTTCGGCATCAGCGAGGATGCCTCGCGCCCGCCCTACTGCATCCAGCTTCCGCCGCCCAACGTCACCGGCACGCTGCACATGGGGCATGCGTTCCAGCAGACGCTGATGGACGCGCTGATCCGTTATCACCGGATGCGCGGGTTCGACGCCAACTGGGTGGTCGGCACCGACCACGCGGGGATCGCGACGCAGATCGTGGTGGAGCGCCAGCTCGAGGCCGAAGGAAAGACCCGGCACGACCTCGGGCGCGAGCAGTTCGTCGAGATGGTCTGGCGCTGGAAGCAGCAGTCGGGCTCCACCATCACGCGTCAGATGCGCCGCCTCGGCGCCTCGGCGAACTGGACCTATGCGGACACGGAAGGCCAGAAGGGCGGCTACTTCACGATGGACGCGCGCATGTCCCGGGCCGTCCTCGAAGTTTTCGTCCGCCTGTACGAACAGGGGCTCATCTACCGCGGCAAGCGGCTGGTCAACTGGGATCCGGTGCTCGGCACCGCGGTGTCCGACCTGGAAGTCGACAGCGAGGAGGAGCACGGCAAGCTCTGGGAGATCCGCTATCCGTTTCCCGGTTCCACGGAAGGCCTGGTGGTCGCCACCACCCGGCCGGAGACCATGCTGGGCGACGTGGCGGTGGCTGTTCACCCGGACGACGCGCGTTACCGCACGCTGATCGGAAAGACCGTCGAGCTGCCGCTCACCGGCCGCACCATTCCGATCATCGCCGACGAATACGTCGACCCGCAGTTCGGCACCGGCTGCGTCAAGATCACCCCGGCGCACGACTTCAACGACTACCAGGTCGGGCTGCGTCACAAGCTGCCGCTGATCAACGTGCTGACCCTGGACGCCCGCATCAACGACAGTGCCCCGGCCGCTTACCGCGGGCTGGATCGCTTCGCGGCGCGCAAGCGGGTGCTGGAAGACCTCAAGACCCTGGGCCTGCTCGTCTCGGAGAAGCCGCACAAGCTCAAGGTGCCGCGCTCCGGGCGCACCGGCGTCGTGGTCGAGCCGATGCTGACCGACCAGTGGTTCGTGCGCATGGAGGCACTCGCCAAACGCGGGCTCGAGGCTGTCGCGCGCGGCGAAGTGCGGTTCGTTCCCGAGCACTGGACCGCCACCTACAACCACTGGCTGGAGAACATCCAGGACTGGTGCATTTCCCGCCAGTTGTGGTGGGGCCATCAGATCCCCGCCTGGTACGACGACGCGGGCAACGTCTACGTCGGCCGCAGCGAAGACGAAGTGCGGGAAAAGCACGCCGGCCGGCTCGGCCCCGAGGCGCCGCTCAGGCGCGACCCGGACGTGCTCGACACCTGGTTCTCCTCCGCGCTGGTGCCCTTCACCTCGCTCGGCTGGCCGCAGAAGACCCGGGACCTGGAGCGCTTCCTGCCCTCGAACGTGCTGGTCACCGGCTTCGACATCATCTTCTTCTGGGTCGCCCGGATGATCATGATGACCCTGCACTTCACCGGCAAGGTGCCGTTCCGGGACGTGTACATCAACGCCATCGTGCGCGACGCCGAAGGACAGAAGATGTCCAAGTCCAAGGGCAACACGCTCGACCCGATCGACCTGATCGACGGCATCACCCTGCCCGAGCTGATCGAGAAGTCCACGGTGGGACTGCTGCGCGCCGATCACAAGGCGAAGATCGAGAAGTACCTCCGCAAGAACTTCCCCGACGGGATCCCCGCGTTCGGGGCCGACGCCCTGCGTTTCACGTTCACTTCGCTCGCGACCTTCTCGCGCACGCTCAATTTCGACCTCAACCGCTGCGAGGGCTACCGCAATTTCTGCAACAAGCTGTGGAATGCGACCCGCTTCGTGCTGATGAACTGCGAGGGACGCGACGTGGGTCTCGACGAATCGGAACCGCCGGCGCCGACCGCTGCCGATCTGTGGATCGTGAGCCAGTTGCAGCGGGCGGAAGCGGAGGTGGAGCGCGGCTTCGCCGAATACCGTTTCGACAACGTGGCGCGAACGCTCTACGAACTGGTGTGGAACGAGTACTGCGACTGGTACGTCGAGCTGGCGAAGGTCCAGTTGCAATACGGAGGCGAGGCGATGCAGCGCGCCACCCGGCGCACGCTGCTGCGCGTGCTCGAGGCGATCCTGCGCCTGGCCCATCCGATCATCCCCTTCATCACCGAAGAGCTGTGGCAGAAGGTGGCGCCGCTCGCCGGCAAGTCCGGCAAGACCGTCATGCTGGCGCCTTATCCGAAGAGCGATCCGGCGCGGATCGACGAGGCGGCAGAGAAGGAAATTGCCGAGCTGAAGGCGCTCGTCACCGCCTGTCGCGCGCTGCGCACGGAAATGAACATCGGTCCCGCCGAGCGCGTGCCGCTGCTCATCGCGGGCGACACGGCCGCCGTGACGCGCCGCGCGGCCTATCTGCAGTCGCTCGCGCGGCTTTCCGAGGTGATCCACGTGGAAGGCGATCTGCCCAGGGCCGAGGCGCCGGTCTCGGTGGTCGGCGACTTCAAGCTCATGCTCAAGATCGAAGTCGACGTCGCCGCCGAGCGCGAGCGGCTGGGCAAGGAAGTGGCACGGCTGGAGGCAGAGATCGGCAAGGCAAAGGCCAAGCTCGGCAACACGTCGTTCGTCGAGCGCGCCCCGGCCGCCGTCGTCGAGCAGGAACGGCTGCGCCTCGCGAACTTCACCACCACCCTCGAAAAGATCCGCGACCAGCTCGCCCGTCTGCGCTAAGGCCACAAGCGAACCACCAAGGGCACCAAGAGAATCATGACGCAACAAGAACCCCCGCTCTCAGATGGGGAAGGCGTGCCTCATCCAATCAGCCCGGAACTGGATGCGACTGCCAGGCAGATTGTCGATGCTGGGTTCAAGGTCCCCAGAGCCCTCGGGCCCGGGTTGCTCGAGTCGGTCTACGAGTCCTGCCTTTGTCGCGAACTTTTACTCCGGGGTCTGAAGTTCGCCCGGCAGCATCCCGTACAGGAGCTCAAGGCGATAGATCGGTTCCAACCTATTCACGAAGCTCAGCTCCTCACGTACCTCAAGCTTTCTCACTGTCGAGTGGGATTGCTCATGAATTTCAATGTGCGGCTCTTCAAAGAGGGCGTCCGCCGACTTGTCCTTTAGTTCTCCGAATCCGGTTTTCTTGGTGCCCTTGGTGTCCTTGGTGCTTCGTTCGTGTGTTTAGAGCGCTAGCGCACCGGAACTTCAGGCGGTTCTTCGTGAGCCAGGCGATCTCGATTCTCGGCACCTGGCTGCAGCAGATCGCGCTGGCTTGGCTGGTCTACCGCACCACCGGCTCGGCGTTTCTGCTCGGAGTGGTCACCTTCGCCAACCAGGGCCCGATCCTGGTCATCGCGCCGATCTCGGGCTTGCTCGCGGACCGCTTCGACCGGCGGCGGCTGCTGATCTTCACGCAGAGCCTGGCGGCGGTGCAGGCGGCGCTGCTCGCCGCGCTGACGCTGAGCGGCCTGATTCAACCCTGGCACATCGTGACGCTCGCGATCCTCTACGGGATCGCGATGGGGCTCGACGCGCCGGTCCGGCATTCGCTGTTCGTCGAGATGCTCGCGGACCGGGAGGACCTTCCGAACGCGATCGCGTTGAACTCTTTCCTGATGAACGCCGCGCGCCTGGTCGGTCCTTCGATCGCCGGAGTGGCGCTGCTGTTCGTGAGCGAAGGTACGTGCTTCGCGCTCAATGCCCTGTCCTACCTCGCGGTGCTCTGGGTCGCCCGCACGCTGCCGGCGCCGAAACGCGCTTCCATCGGGCCAATCGCCGGCTACGCGGCGGCGCTGAAGGAAGCCGCGGCCTACGCCTGGCACGAGAAGACGATCCGGTATCTTCTGGCCATCGTCGCTTCGACCGCGTTCTTCGCGTCGTCGTACATGGTGCTCATGCCGGTGTTCGCCAAGGACATCTTCGGCGGGGGATCGGACACCCTCGGATTTCTGGTGGGAGCGGCGGGCCTCGGCGCGGTGGCCGGTACCGGCTATCTCGCCGCCCGCGGCAACCCCGCGGCGCTTTCGCGTCGGCTCGTGTTCACGAGCGCGATGGCCGGGCTGGCGCTCGCGGCGGTGGGTCTGACGAGCCAGTTCTGGCTGGCGCTGCCGCTGATGGCCTGCGTGGGCTTCGGCATCATCGTCACCGCCGCCTCCAGCAACATGATCCTGCAGTCCATGGTGCCGGACGCCAAGCGCGGCCGGATCGTGAGCTTCTATGCCGCGGCGTTTCTCGGCGTCATGCCGCTGGGCGGACTCGCCGCCGGCGCGCTCGCCAGTCAGGTCGGTGCGCCGGCGACCGCGATCTCCTTCGGGGCTTGCTGCTTTCTCTCCGGGGTGCTTCTCGGCGGACGGCTACGGAAGATCTGAAATAGTCTGAAATAGGGTCAGACTCGATTTAAGCGTCCTTTCCTGCCGGCCGTCCTCTTGGCCGCGGCGCGGCCCGCCTGTGGCTGAGCGCCTCGACTTTCGCCTGAAAGCGCTTCGTCCCCAAGGCCCATGCCTTGTTTGTCGCCTCCCGGATCGCCTCAACGTCAGCGTTGGACAGTTGCGAGCGGAAAAGCTGTCGATAGCTCGATCGACGCTCTTCCGCCGAACGGCCCAGGCGGCGATAAAGCTCGTGGGCACTCAGCAGCGAATCGTTCGCCCCCAGCGCATTGCCCCGGTAACTGGACCAGGGGTAGTCGCCAGGGTGTTCGACCATGTTGGCGCGCACCGGATTCAACTCGATATAGCGCATGCAGGTCAGAAGATAGACTTCGGCGTCGATCACCGTGGCGCGGTAGCGGCCTTCCCAGAGCGTGCCGGTGCGCCGGTAGGTGTAGTTGAAGTACTGCACATAGCGCCGGCCCAGCGACTGGAGCGTCCTGGGCGCACTTTCCTCATGCGACGGGCTGGCCAGCAAATGCACGTGGTTGGTCATCAGCACATAGGCATGGATGGCCAGGTCATGCTCCCTTGCGGCGCGCTCAAGACAGTCCAGGAAAAACAGGTAATCGGGTTCCGCTGCGAAGATGCGGTCGCGGTTGTTGCCGCGCTGGATGATGTGCAGCGGCTGACCTTCTGCGAAGAAGCGCGGCAGGCGGGCCATGAGCGGTGCCTTTCTTTGTGCGCATTTTCGGGGAATCTTGCAGATAAATCGGGTCAGACTCTGAGGTCTCCCCTCAAATACAGTTTGCTGTTCAGGGCGTTAGACGTTAGTGTGCGCGCAAAAACAAGACATGCATGGCAGGTTTAGTGTCTCTTTCGTAGCGACCAAACTGCGAAGGAGAGCCCGCCATG
>DATMAN010000016.1 GCA_035560005.1 Burkholderiales bacterium
GCGAAGGACAGTAGCTGGGCCTACGGCCGAGCGCGCCAACGACGCAGACGGCTGCTTCTCGTCGCAACCCTTCGGGGCGGGGTCACCTGGGGCGCAGCGCGTCGTTGCGGCTCGGGTCCTTGGCTCTGGCCAATGGTCTCGCTGCCCGCGCCTCGCGCTGCATCCCCAGGCAACCCCGCCGCGGCCGCCGGGGATTTTGAGATAGGTTCTAGTGTCCTGGTGCCTCGGCGGTCGATTCGCATGTTCTTCAACCGGGTCCCCCTTTCTACTCGCGGGCCGGTGCCCTGAGCCGCGCGGCGATCTCGTCGGGGTCGTGTTCGAAGATCGATTTGTACTGAAAGCCGCGCAGGCGCGCGTCCGCCTCACCGGGGCGCGGTTCGCGGAAAAGCGCGTCCTCGAACGCGCCGGTGCCGATGTAGCCGATCTCGCCCGAATCGAACCTCACCCGATACACGCGCTCCTCGCGCGGGAAGACGCGTCCGATCTCGATGGCCTCCACGACGAAGCGCGTCTTCGCACGCACCGGCATCCGGGTCCTGAGCGCCGCCTCCGCGTAGAAATCGACGCTCGTCTGGTCGACGGCCGGGCGCACCCAGAAACTGCCACCGACGCGATCGCCGGACCCCGCGCCTGCCGCGCCGAAGGCGAGCACGGCGCTGAGCACCGCCGCGATCAACGCTCGAGCCGGCATGAATCTTGATCCCGCCGGCCGGCTCACGTATAAGCCGCCCATGAAGCCGCCGGTCGTTCTGCTGCTGGTGCTCGGCATTATTCTCGGTCCGGTCTATTACGGCTACTGCCTGCACCTGAGCGGTACAACCGCCCAGACCTACTCGCTCGTCGAACGGGCCGAGCGCTGGGTCACGCCGGATGGCGCCATTTTGCGTTTCCGGGGCGGCCTGGGGTACAAGCCCCAGCCGATCGAACTCGCACCGCAGATGAACCAGGTGAAGTTGCGCCTTCAGTTCTCGCTCGACGCCGCAGCGGCGGCCGATGCGGTCCGGGGGCATTATCAGGCCTCGCTGCTCGAGCAGGATCACCCCGTGTTCGAGCGCGCGATCGACGTCGAAGTGCGCCCGGGCAGAACCTATTCGTACGAGATCGGCCCCGTGGAGATCGCCTATGCGGCGCGCTATCTGTTCCTGTTGGAGGAAGTCGGAGCCCCCGCCGCCACGCCGGCGGTCACCCTCGTGCTGATCGAGAAGGTGGACAAGCCCAACAAGCCAGTGGTCTGGACCGGACTGGGCCTGCTCGTCATCGCTTTCATGATCCAGTTGCACGCCCTGTGGACCGCGCGGCGGCGACCCCACGAGCCGTAAGCTCGCCGCGCGCAAAGACGAGGATTCTGGATGATCCAATCGCTGCTATCCCGGTTGCAAGGCCTGAGCGCGGCGGTCCTGTCCGACGTGATGGACAGCCTCGGCCTGCGCAACCAGGCGATGCGCCCCTTCGTGCGCCCGCTGGACGAAAGCCTGGTGCTGATCGGGCGCGCGAGAACCGGTCTTTACATGCCGGTCTATTCGGTGCGAGCGGGGGAAAACCCGTATGAAGTCGAAATGGCTCTCGTCGACGACCTGCAGCGCGCAGACGTCGCCGTGCTCGCCTGCAACGGGCCGACCGAGCGCATCGCGCCCTGGGGGGAGCTGCTGTCGACGGCCTGTGTGGCGCGCGGGGCAAGCGGTTGCGTGACCGACGGGCTGGTGCGCGACGTCAAGCAGATCCGCGCGATGCGCTTCCCCGTATTCCACGGCGGCATCGGCCCGCTCGACACCAAGGGGCGCGCCAGGATGGTCGAGCGCGACGTGCCGGTCGAATGTGGCGGTGTGCTCGTGCGGCCGCACGACCTGGTGTTGGGCGATGTCGACGGCGTGGTGGTCATTCCGCGGGAGCGCGCCGAAGAAGTGATCCGGCTCGCCTCGGAGAAGGTGTCGGGCGAGAACAAGACCCGCGAAGCGTTGCTCAGGGGCGAGAAGCTGAGCGAGGTCTTTCGGCGCTACGGGATTCTCTGAGAAGCGGGCGGACCCGATGGTTCGCCCGGGACTTGAAGTTCAGCACACGAGATGAAGGGCGAACCGATCCCGCAAGTGCTGCTCGACTATATCGAGGGCCTCAAGACGCATGACGTCGCGCGCGTTGCCGGTACCGTCGCGCAAGATCTGCTGTTCATCGCGGCCACGCGCATCCTCGACAAGCCGCAGTTCCTGAGGATGCTCACCGCGCTCTACGCCGGATTTCCCGACTGGACCTATGACTACGACGAGATCGAAGACCGGGGTCAGGGCAATTACGCAATCAAGTGGCGGCAGGGCGGCACCCACCGGGGAACCTGGGCCATGCCGGGCATGGACCCGATTCCGGCCACCGGCCGCACGGTGCGCATCCCGCCGCACTACTTCTTTTACCGCATCGCCGGCGAGCGCCTGACGATCATCTTCCCGGAACCCGTCCCCGGCGGTGCCCCCCGCGGCATCCTCGAGCAGATCGGCGTGGCGCTGCCGCCGCTGTGAGCCGGACTCGCCGCCGGCTTGGGTAGAATGCGGGCGCCCCTCAAAGGAGCGCACGCCCGGCACCATGAATCGATATCGAATCGCGGTCATTCCCGGCGACGGCATCGGCAGGGAAGTCGTGCCGGAAGGCGTGCGCGTCCTGGACGCCGCGGCGCGCCGTTTCGGAATCGCACTCGCCTTCGATCATTTCGACTGGAGTTGCGACAACTATGACCGGCACGGCTGGTGGATGCCGCCCGACTGGAGGGACAGGATCGGCAGCCACGACTGCATCTTCTTCGGCGCCACGGGATGGCCGGCCAAGGTTCCCGATCACGTCTCGCTGTGGGATTCGCTGATCAAGTTGCGCCGCGGCTTCGACCAGTACGTCAACCTGCGCCCGGTGCGGCTGCTGCCCGGCATCCCCTGTCCGCTCGCCGGGCGCAAGCCGGGCGACATCGACTATTGCGTGGTGCGCGAGAACACCGAAGGAGAGTATTGCGCCGTAGGCGGGCGGCTGTTCGAAGGCAGCGAACGCGAAATGGCGGTGCAGCAATCGATCTTCACGCGCAAAGGCGTGGACCGGATCATGAAGTACGCCTTCGAGCTGGCGGCGCGGCGTCCGAAAAAGCACCTGACTTCCGCTACCAAGTCCAACGGCATCTCGATCACGATGCCTTACTGGGACGAGCGCTTCGCGCTCATGGCCAAGCAGTATCCCGCCGTCACGGCGGACCAGTACCACATCGACGGATTGACCATCCAGCTGGTGCTCAATCCGCAGCGCTTCGACGTGATCGTGGCCTCCAACCTGTTCGGCGACATCCTCTCCGATCTCGGGCCGGCCACGGCCGGCACCATCGGCGTCGCGCCTTCCGGCAACATCAATCCGGAGCGCGCCTTTCCCTCGCTGTTCGAGCCGGTGCATGGGTCGGCCCCCGACATCTACGGCCGCAAGATCGCCAATCCGATCGGGCAGATCTGGTCGGGCGCCATGATGCTGGAGCACCTGGGGCACGCCGACGCCGCCGCGGCAATCCTGCGCGCAATCGAACAGTGCCTGGCCGACGGGCCGCGCACGCCCGACATCGGGGGCAAGGCCGGCACCGAGGACCTGGGCAAGGCGATCGCCGCCGCGATTTGAAGCGCCACGCATGAAGATCGCCATCGTCGGTTGCGGGGCAATGGGCAGCGTCTACGCCGGCCTGCTGGCCGCCGGCGGCCACGAAGTGTGGGCGATCGACCGCTGGAAGGAGCACATCGAAGCGATCCGCGCCAACGGCCTGCGCGTGCAAGGCGCCTCGGGAGACCGCACGGTCCGTCTGCGGGCGACAACCGACCCCGCTGAAGCCGGGCCGTGCGAACTGCTCATCATCGCCACCAAGGCCATGCATGTGGAGCAAGCCGCACGCTCGGCCGGACCATTGCTCGGCCCCCGCACGGTCGTGCTCTCGATCCAGAACGGACTGGGCGGCCCGGACGCGGCGGCCAAGGTCCTCGGCCGGGAACGTGTCGTCGTCGGCGTGGTGGGCGGTTTCGGGGCTTCGATCATGGCGCCCGGCCATGCCCACCACAACGGCTGGGAGCTGGTCCGGCTCGGCGAATTCGATGGCCCGGTCAGCCCTCGCCTGGAACAAATCGCCGAAGTCTGGCGCTCCGGCGGATTTCGCGTGAAGTGTTTCGACGACATCGATCAGCTCGTGTGGGAAAAGCTGATCTGCAACGTCTGCTACTCGGGCGTTTGCACAGTGCTCGAGCGCAGGATCATCGAGGTGATCGAAGACCCCGACGCCTGGCACACGGCTTCGGCCTGCGCCCGCGAAGCCTACGCAGTAGCCCGGGCGCGCGGGGTAAAACTCGACATCGACGATCCGGTCGAGTACGTGCGCGCCTTCGGGCTGAAGATTCCGCAGGCGCGCCCCTCGATGCTGCTCGACCACCTGGCCGGCCGGATGTCGGAGATCGATGCCATCAACGGGGCGATCCCTCCCGCGGCCGAGGCGGTCGGGCTGGCCGCCCCCTGGAACTCCGCGATCAGTGCGCTGGTGCGGGCCAGGGAGCGCGGGATGGGCGTGCGTCAATAGCCCCGTGCCGCAGTGCCGCAAGATCCTGCGTTGCAACAATCCAGGACCGCGTTCGCGTCTGCGACGAGCGGACACCTCTGACTACGGACGCGCCAGCCTCAGCCCCCATACCATTGCACGGGAGCACACACAAGAGGATCGCTTCCTGTAAGCGCAGCGAATCCTGCCTTGACACTGGTTCACCCATGTAATTAGCATGGCTGAAGCCGGAAGTATCCGGCCCACGCCTAACAACACGTTGGTCACATCGGGGGGAGGAACAGGGTTCTAAATCGGATTCGCGCCAAGTCTTTTCCTAGACACACTCCCGCTGTGCTGAGCACCTCTCTTGAAAGTTCATGGCACGCGCTGGCGCTGACACGATAACCGAACTTCCAGACGTCCCGCCGGGTTTGGCCGCCGGTTGCAGGCGCATTTGAAGTATCACCAAAGTGAGGAGGAGGAGATGAAATTGTCACTGAGGCAATGCGTGCCCCTCGCGCTACCGCTCGCAATGGCGGTGGCGTGGGCACCGGGCGTGCAGGCGGGGACCACGGCCGCCGAGATCCGCAACTGCGCGCCCGAGGACTGGTGTTCCTACCATCGCGAGATCGATAAAGCGTGGAGGCACTCACCGCTGACGCAGATCAACAGGAACAACGTCAGCAGGCTGCGTCCGGTGTGGATCCATCAGCCCGGAAACGTGCGCATGGGGATGCACAGCACGCCGCTGGCGGTCGATGGCAACGTGTACGTGGCGGTCAACCCATCGTCGGTCATCAAGCTCAACGGAAAGACCGGCGAGCGCATCTGGCGCTGGGATCCGAAGTTGAACGAGGCGGTGGTTGCGCGCTCGTTCTTCGCCCACACGCGCGGGCTGGCGGTCGGCGACGGCCGCGTGTACATGGGCACGGCGGACGGACGTCTGGTCGCGCTGGACGACAAGGACGGCAGCGTGATCTGGGAAAACCAGATCATCGACTCCGCCAAGGACACGGTCGGATTCAGCGGCGCCGCCACTTTTGTGAGTTCCGACCTGCTGGTCATCGGTCAGAACGGCGGCGAATACCCGATCGAAGGCAAGATCTTCGGCATCGATCCCAAGAACGGTGAGATCAAGTGGACGTTCTACACCACCGGACGCGGGGACGAGCGTGCGCTGAGGACTTGGCGCGGCGATTCGTGGCAGTACGGCGGCGGCGGATCGTGGCAGCCCGGCACCGTGGACTTCGCCAACAACCAGATCATCTTCGGCACGGGCAACCCGAACCCGGACTACGACTACTGCGGCGACCAGTGCCGTGATCCGAACGCCGATGGCTGGCGCTCGGGAGACGGCCTCTATACCTCGTCGACGGTAGCGCTGGATCTGAACACCGGCAAGCTGAACTGGTACTTCCAGCACGCCCACGCCGACCCGTACGACTACGACGCCGCACCCGGCGAGAACGTCGTTCTGGGCGACAAGATCTTCACCCCGGGCAAGAACGGGTTCTACCACGTGTTCGACGCCAAGTCCGGCAGAGTCCTGAACGTCTATCCGGGCATGAAGAGCTACAACTGGACGACGGGCTATGACATCGCCAAGGGCGAGTGGCAGAACATGCTGTGGCCCAAGCCCGGCGAGAAGACGCTGGTTTGCCCCGCGATCGACGGCGGACACAGCTGGAACGCGGGTAGCTACAGCCCGCGCACCAAGCTGCACTACCGTGTGGCGCAGGAGTGGTGCATGCACTTGACCGTGCAGCCGAAGGAAGGCGGGACCAACATTTCGGCCGGTGCCGAAACGCGGGTGCTGACCCCCTTCGTTCAGGCGTTCATGAGCGCCGAGTGGATCGGAACCGACCCGCCGGGCGACAAGAACCATGGCCGCCTGGTCGCGCGCGATCCGGTCACGGGCAAGATCGCCTGGGAAAAGCGGTATGACCTGATCCCGCATTCCACGTTGCTGACCACCGGCAGCGACCTGCTGTTCCTCGGCACCGCGGACGGCTACATCGAGGCGCTGGATGCCAGGAACGGACAGTTGCTGTGGCGCTTCAACGTCGGCTCCGGCGTGCACGGCGGCATCATTTCCTATGCCGTCGACGGCAAGCAGTACATCGCCGCCGCCACCGGTCACGGCACGTACGTCGGCCGCGCCGTGCAGTCGCTGAACAAGGACAAGATCGGCGACATGCAGGAAAGCATGGCAGTGGTGGTATTCGCTCTCCCGTAGTAGCGTTGGACTGTTGGCCGGGGTGGAGACGGGGTTCTCCCCTCCCCGCCCCGGCGGTTTCACCCCGCCGCAGCGGTCTGCGCCCGGAATTGTGATACCGTGTCCGCCCTGGACGCGGGTTGGCCCGGGTCCAGACACGCTAAATCGACATTTTCTGGAGCAAAAATGAGACTTGAAGTGCGGTCAACGGGATTCCTTGCTGCAGCCATCGCGACAATCGGCATCGGTTGCGCGGCGCCGGCTACGGCCGCGGAGCCCGGCAAGCCCGAAGCTACGATCGTCGCCGCCGATACGGCCGACGCACAGAAGCCCGCCCCCAAGATACCTTCCGGCAATCCGCTGTCCGGGGATCAGGAAGCCATCGAACTGGGGACCAAACTCTACTTCACCTGGTGCGTGCAGTGCCATGGGCACAAGGCCAATGGCGAGTCGCGTTTCGGCAAGTACGCCGGAGACCTGACAAGATTCTGGCGCGGCTACAAGGAGTTCGTGCAGATCGTGAAGAACGGACGGGTGGACAAGATGATGCCGCCGTGGAAGGATGTGCTGGACGACGAGAACATCGCCCGGATCGGCGCCTTCCTGGAGACCAAGGCGGAGGAGGGAGCAAACTGGCAATGAATTCGACAAGAACCGTTGTAACGCTGCTCGCAGTCCTGACCGGACTGCTGGGGCCGTCCACGCTGCAGGCTGACGAGACCTTCAGGACATTGAAAGAGAACATTTTCGTGTGCATCTCGCCCCAGGCCTACGACGATGCGATGACCCGGGTGCAGGGGCTCAACGGTAACGAGCTGGAAGGCGTCAAGAGGGACCTCGGGGAGAAGAAGCAGTGCATGTTCGTGGATGCCGAGCTGGCCGACAGCATCATGGCGCCCTTCGCCGTGGTGATGGACCGCAACGGCACCAAGGTTCAGGTGCAGTTCGTCGTCACTCTGCGCAAGCGCGTGGAGTTTCTCCACCGGCTGATCAATCGCTACGTACTGGTCGGCTGGACCGAGGAGTCGAACCTGACGCCGAAGAAGATCCTCTAGAAGCACCTCATCCCCCTCTGCACCAGAGCCCAAAGGGGAATGCCGCTTTCACCCTCTTCCCCCGCTCGCGGGGGAAGAGGGAGGCGGGGGGGCGGTTCCCTGAACAAATTCCCGGCCGCGCGGTTTCAGGCGGATGCCGGGCGCCAGGCGTTTCCACGGATACTCGCTCGGATCGGCGAGCATCGGCCCGGGCGCCTTCGCCACCAGGATCTCGGCCGCGATCGGCGCGAAGTCGGCGCGGAAATGCACCGAGGACTTGTTCACCAGGATCTTTTCCGCGGTCGGCTCCACGCCGATGAAGCGATACATCGCCTGATCCGCCATCTGCGGATTGTCGGAAGCCACCACCACTTTCACGCCGTCGACGCGCAGCAGCGCGCTCGCGCCGAGGTTCATCCGCGCGCCGCGGTAGAACGGCCCCCGGCAGGTCAGCCTGCCGTCGGATAGCCGCTCGACTGTAAAACGCCCGTGCAAAGGCGCATCGCCGGGAACAAGCGACTTCCCGCCGAGCGCAATCTCGATCGTCGCCCCCTCGCCCGCCGCGTGGGCAATTGCGGCCGCCTGTGCGTCGACCATCAGGCCGAGTGCCGCGCGCTGCGCCCGATTGGCGATCAGCGCGCGCAGCATGCCCGTGGTGTCCGAATCTCCCCCGGCGCCGGGATTGTCCTGGGTATCGGCGATCACCACCGGCCGCGTGGCGCGCTGCGCGAGCGCCATTGCCCGCCGCACGCACTCGTCCGCTTCGAACACCGGCGCATCGAAGTCGGCTTCGGCTTCCTCCACGATCGCGCGCAACCGATCCGCTGCCCGCTCGGCGGCGGCCGGATCGTCGGCGTAGGCGAAGGTCACCGGTCCGCATTCGGGAAAGTCGGCTGCGGGAAATCCGGGCGTAAACGAAAGCGCCGCCACGCCGGGACCTTCCAGCCGCGCCAGCTCGGCGTAGATGCCGCAGGCCGGTTCCAGCATGGTCGATTGCGCGTGCAGCGGGATCAGGAAGGGCACGCGCCGCGCGACGACCTTCGGGCGCGCGGCGCCATCCAGCCTCCCGAGGAGAAACTTCGCCACCCGTGCGCCCGTGTCCGCCATGTCGACGTGCGGATAAGTCCGGTAAGCGATCAGCACGTCGGCCTGTTCCAGCATGCGGCGAGTGACGTTGGCGTGAAGATCCAGGCTCGCGACCACCGGGATCTTCGGGCCGACGATCGAGCGCACGCGTGAGAGCAACTCGCCCTCGCCGTCATCCAGATGTTCCGCCACCATCGCGCCGTGCAGGTCCAGATAGACCGCGTCCACAGGCATCGCGCACGCGAGGGACTCGAGGATCATCCCCGCGATGCGCTCGTAGGCATCTTCCGTGACGTGGGCCGAAGGACTCGCCGCGGCCCACGCCGTTGGCACCAGTTCGTGGCGCGTGCGCTTCATCGTGTCGACGAATCCTGCGATCGGCAGATTGATTCCCGACACGCCGTCGAAGATTTCCCCGCCGCGCAGCAGCGGCGGCCAGGCTCCGCCGCGCGCGAAGCGCTCGAAGGTCGCCTTGCTGGGCGCGAAGGTGTTGGTCTCGTGCTGAAACCCGCCAATTGCTATTCGCATCCTTTACCCTGTTTGGAAAAGCAAGAGATCAAGAGTATTCAAGCGCCGCTGAAGGCAAAGGCGCGTCCGGGCGCGGCGCGCAGCAGCGCCCGCGTGTAAGAGTCGCGCGGGTGGCCGAAAACTTCGCACACCGGACCCTGCTCGACCACACGCCCGCGGCGCATGACCAGGATCCTGTTGCAGATCTGCGCCGCGACCCGCAGATCGTGCGTGATGAAGAGCAACGTCAGGCCGAGACGCCGCTGAATGTCCTCGAACAGGTCCAGGATCTGCGCCTGAACCGACACGTCGAGCGCCGACACCGGTTCGTCGGCGATCAGGACTTCCGGCCGCATCGCCAGTGCGCGCGCGATACAGATGCGCTGGCGCTGGCCGCCGGAAAACTGGTGCGGATAGCGCCCCAGCGCGCTCTCGGGCAGCCCGACGAGGCTCATCAGTTCGCGCGCCCGCTGCCAGGCCTGCGCCGCCGGTACGCCGAAATTCATCGGGCCTTCCACGATGGCCGCGCCCGCCGTGCGGCGCGGGTTGAGCGAGCGATAAGGATCCTGGAAGACGAACTGGATGCGGCGCCTGAGCTGCCTGACTGCGTTGCCGCGCAGCGCCGTGATGCGCTCCCCGTCCAGCTCGATCTCGCCGCTGCTGGGTTCGATCAGCCGGCCGAGCAGGCGCGCGAGCGTCGACTTGCCGGAACCCGACTCGCCGACGATGCCCAGCGTTTCACCGCGGCGCACTTCGAACCCCACTTCGTCGACCGCCCGCACCGGGCGCGACCGTGCGAGCCAGCCCCCGCCGTGAAAGAGCCGCGACAGCCGTGAGGCGCGCAAATGCACCGGGCGGCCCGGTTCCACCGGTTGTTTCCTGGGCAGCAGAGCGGGCACGGCGGCCAGCAGCGTGCGCGTGTATTCGTGCACGGGGCGGGCGAGCAAGCTGCCCGCCGGACCGCTTTCGACCAGCTCGCCGCGCCTGAGAACCGCGACGCTGTCCGCGATCTCCGCGACCACGCCGAAATCGTGCGTAATGAACAGTACCGCCGTGCCTTGCGCGCGCTGCAGCGCGCGGATCAGTTGCAGGATCTCGGCCTGGGTGGTCACGTCCAGCGCCGTCGTGGGTTCGTCGGCGATCAGCAAGGCGGGCTTCAGGATCAGGGCGGCGGCGATCATGATGCGCTGGCGCTGGCCGCCGGAAAGCTGATGCGGGTAGGCGAAGTAGATGCGCTCGGGATCGTCCAGGCTTACCCGTTGAAACATCTCCAGCACCCGCGAGCGCCGCTGCACCGGGGTCAAATCGGCATGCTGCCGCAGCAACTCCTCGACCTGGTAGCCGCAGCGCATGACCGGGTTGAGCGCGGTCATCGGTTCCTGAAAGATCATGGTCATGCGCGCTCCACGCAACGCGCGCAGGCGTTCCGGTCGCGCGGCCAGCAGATTCTCTCCCTCCAGCAGCACGCGCCCCGCGACCGGACGGATCGTCTCCGGCAGCAGGCCCATGATGGCCTGAGCGGTGATCGACTTGCCGGAACCGGACTCGCCCACCAGGCACAGAACTTCGCCTTCGCGGATCTCGAAGCCGACGCGCTCCAGCGCGTAAGCGCGCTCCGCGCCCGCAGGCAAGCGCACCGTGAGGTCCGAAACACTCAGGATGGCAGCGCTCACGGCTGCACTCCGGTGCGTTGCGCGAAGCGCGGATCGAGCGTGTCGCGCAGCCCGTCGCCGAGCATGTTGACCGCGAGCACCGTGAGCGCCAGAAACACGCCGGGAAAGAAGACATTGTGCGGATATTCGTTGAACTGCAGACGGCCCTCCGCCATGATGTTGCCCCAGGTCGGCACGTCGGTGGGAAGCCCCACGCCGAGAAAGCTCAGGATCGACTCCACGAGGATCGCGAACGCGCAGATGTAGGTCCCCTGCACGATCAGCGGCGCGAGCGTATTGGGCAGTACGTGGCGCACCAGCAACTTCACGGTCGGCGTGCCCATCGCGATTGCCGCTTCGACATAGGGCTCCTCGCGAATCGACAGCACCAGCGAGCGCACGAGCCGGGTGACGCGCGGGATCTCCGGGATGGTGATGGCGACCACCACGGTGAGGAGGGATGCCTGCCAGAGCGACACCAGCGAGATCGCGAGCAGAATCGCGGGAATCGCCATCAATCCGTCCATGGCCCGCATGACCACGCCGTCGAGCCAGCGCAGATAGCCCGCGGCGAGCCCGAACGCCAGGCCGACCGCCAGGCTCAGCACGGCGACCGCCACCCCGACCAGCAAGGAGACGCGGCCGCCGTAGATCACGCGGCTGTAGATGTCGCGCCCGTAGCTGTCGGTACCCATCCAGAAGGTGTGCTCGATCGCCTCGCCGGTGAGCCGGAACACCGTCCCGGAGCGGCCCGGCAGCAGATCACGGTTGGCCGGGTCGAGCTGCGTCGGGTCGATCGTGCCCAGCGCGGGGGCGAGAAGCGAGAGCACGGCCAGCAACGCGAGCACCGAGGCGCCTGCGGCAACCGCGAAGTTGCGGGAAAGCCGCCGCCACAGCGGCGTAACCGCACCGGCCTCGACCGGCCCGGGCTGCATCGCCCGCTCCATCAGTAGCGAATCCGCGGATCGAGCAGCACGTAGCTCAAGTCGACCAGAAGATTGATCAGCACGTAGACCGCCGAAAAGAACAGGATGACGCCCTGGATCGTCGGAAAGTCGCGCGCCAGCACCGCATCCACCGTCAGCCGCCCGAGGCCCGGGATCGCGTACACGCTTTCGGTGACCACAACGCCGCCGATCAGCAGCGCCACTCCGATCCCGATCACGGTGACGATGGGCACCGCGGCGTTGGCGAGCGCGTGTCGAGTCAGCACTGCCGTCTCCGGAAGCCCCTTGGCGCGCGCGGTGCGCACGTAGTCCTCGGTCAGCGCTTCGGACACCGCCGCGCGCGTCACGCGTGCGATGAGCGCGATGTAGATCACCGACAGCGTCAAGGTGGGCAAGATCAGGTGCCGGATGAACGGACCGAAGCCTTCCGCGATGCGCCGGTAGCCCTGCACCGGCAGCCAGCCGAGCTTGAGCGACACCAGCCAGATCAGGACGTAGCCGAGCACGAACACCGGAACGGAGAAGCCGATCGTGGAGAACCCCATCAGCACGCGATCGAACCACCCGCCCCGTCGCCAGGCGGCGAGCACGCCGAGGGGAACGGCGATGAGTACCGCCAGCAAGGTCGTGCTGACCGCCAGCGCCACCGTGGGTTCGAGCCTTTGCGCGATCAACTGGGCCACCGGCATCTTGAAGAAGAACGATTCGCCGAGATCGCCGCGCAGGACGCTCCCGGCCCACAGCCCGAACTGCACGACGAGCGGCCGGTTTAGGCCCAGGGCCTCGCGGATCTGCTCGATCTGTTCCGTGGTCGCGCTGTCGCCCGCGATCACCGCCGCCGGGTCGCCCGGCGTCAGCCGCAACATCAGGAACACCACGACCGCGACCACCAGCAGTACCGGGATGGTCGCAAGCAGGCGGCGCAGGACGAAGCGCAACATCGAAATGCCGTGACTATCGTGACTGTCGTGACACCTACCGCTTCTCGACATTCCACAGCACGAGGAAGTACCCGGTCACCAGCCCCTGGACATTCTTGCGCGCGGCCACGGGAATCACGTACTCGCCGAGCGGAACGTAGGTGCCGATCTCCATCGCACGAACCTGCACGGCCTCCGCCAGACGCTTCTGTTCCGCAGGGTCGTCGGTCCGCGCAAACGCATCGCGCAGCTTCTCCAGCGATTCGTCGCACGGCCAGCCGAACCAGGACTTGTCGCAGGCCGCGGCGACCGGCTGATTGACCACCGGATTGGCCATGTCCACGGCCGCGAAAATCGTGCAGAAGATACTCCATCCTCCTCGGGACGGGGGATCCTTCTTCGCGCGCCGCGCCACCAGGGTCTGCCAGTCCATCGCCTGCAGGTCCACCTTGAAACCCGCGGTCCGCAGCAGCTGCGCCGCCACGACCGGCAGCTTCGCGATCACCGCCAGGTCCGTAGGTTGCATGATGACGATCGGCGTACCGTCATACCCGGACTCCCGCAGCAACTGCTGCGCCCGCTTCATGTCCGGGCGCACGATGAAATCCATGCCGGCCTGCGTGGCGAACGGCGAGCCGCACGGATACACCGAGAAACAGGTGCGGTACATCTCGGGCACGCCGACCTGAGCGCGCAGGAACGAAAGCTGATTGAGCGCCGCCATCGCCGCGCGCCGGATCCTGACGTTGTCGAACGGCGGCTGCACGTGATTGAAACGCAGCCCCGCCTGAAAACCCAATGGATTGGTTTCGACGAGCTGTACGCCGGGATCGCGGCGCAGTTGCGCATACAGCTCGTGCGCGGGCGCCTCGATCAGGTCGATCTCTCCGGCGATCAAGGCGTTCGCCTGGGTCTGCGGATCCTTGATGATCATCCATTCCACACGGTCGACTTTCGGGATCTTCGCCCCCGCCGTTCCGCTCGGAGCATCGCGGCGCGGAACGTATTTCGGGTTTCTGAGATAGACCACGCGTTCCCCGGGTCGCCACGCGTCGCGCTTGAAGACGAAGGGACCCGATCCGGTCGTGTCGTCGATCTGGCGGTCGGGGCTGGTGCGCGCAACCCGCTCGGGCATGATGAAGGGGACATTCGAGCTCGGCTTGCCCAGCGACTCCAGGACCAGACCGTAAGGTTCTCGCAGACGCAGGCGGAACGTCCTCGCGTCCATCGCCTCGATGCGCTCCACGAACGACATGAGTTTGATGCCCATCGTGTCGCGCTTGCCCCAGCGTTCCAGCGAAGCGATCACGTCGCGACCGGTCACCGGCGTGCCGTCGTGGAACTGCAGCCCTTCACGCAGGCGAAACGTCCAGACCTTGCGGTCGCGGCTCACCTCCCACTCGTCGACCATCTGCGGCCGGACCTTGCCTTGCGCATCGGTGCCGAACAGGGTGTCATAGATCATGTAGCCGTGGTTGCGCGTGATGTAAGCGGTGGTCCAGATCGGGTCGAGAACCACCAGATTGGAATGCGGCGCAACACGCAAGACCGTTTCGCTGCGCGCCGGGAGCGCCCAGGCCAGCAGCGCAACGCACACGCAGGCAAGCACTGCCCATCGACGCGACATCCGATCCTCCCGCTTCGACTTGCTGTTTACCACGGCGCCTGCGCCTCGCCTTCTTCGACCGTCCACTTCAAAAAAGAGGGCAGAGGCGAGCGCCGGCAACCGCAGCGCGCTGATTGTGCCAGTCGCGTGCGTTGAAGACCTGGCCGGAATCCCTGACGTTTCTCAGGGTCTCGAAATCGAGATCGGCGAATACCCATTGCGGCCGGTTCAGCTCGCCGCGCGCGAGCACGCCGTTTTCGGGCAGTCCGCGGTCGGGCGGCGCGTAGATTCCCGCCGCGCCGACGTTGACGTCCACCGCTTCGGACCACGGCGCTTCGCCGACGGTGGGCGCCTGCGCTACAAAGCACTGGTTCTCCAGCGCGCGCGCCTGGCAGCCGATCCTGACGCGGTGATAACCGGCCAGCGTATCGGTGCAACTGGGCACCAGGATCAGATCCGCCCCGGCCTGTGCCTGAGCCCGCGCGAAGAGCGGGAATTCCACGTCGTAGCAGACGTTGATCGCGACCCTTCCCAGCCGCGTTTCGAAGACCTTGCTTTCTTGCCCCTTGCGAATCAGCCAGCGCTCGTTCTCGAAACGGGTCATGACCAGCTTCTCCTGAAAGTCCCATCGCCCTTCCGGAGAAAACAGGTAGGCACGGTTGTGGTATTCCTCGCCGATGCGCTGTGGAAAGCTGGCCGCGCAGACGTATACTTGATGGCGTCGCGCGAGATCGGCATGCAGCGCGCAGTAGCGGGGAAACAGGGTCTGCAGCTTTTCAAGCTGCAGGGCGAGATCGGAGTACACCGCCTTGGGAAACAGCGACGCAAGCTCCATCGAGCCGTATTCGGGAAGCACCAGCAGCTGCGCGCCGGCCGAAGCCGCCTCGGCCACGAGCCTTTCGAGCTTCGACTGAAAACGCTCCCAGGTCTCCAGGAACTCGATCGGATACTGCGCGGCGGCTATTCGCAGGATCACGGCCGCCCCGCCTCCAGGCGCTTCAACCAGAAGACCATCGGCTTGGGCGATTCCTGCGCTTCGTCCAGATCCCGCCACGAAAACGTGGTGGCGAGCTCGGGATGCTTCGTGTAGCCGCGCTTGTTCCAGAACGCCTCGAGCGGCACATACTCGCGCGGCCGGCGCGGATGGTCCTTTGACCTCTGCACCGCGCAGAAGCAGGTCCAGTCGAAGCGGCCAAGCTCTCGTGCGTGCGCCTCGCGTTCCTCGAAGAAGCGCACGCCCAGCCCGCGCCCGCGATAGTACTTCTCCAGCACCGACTCGCCGAAGTAGAAGATGCGCTTGGGGTCATAACCGTGCTCCAGGAACGGCCTCTTCACTTCTTCGGTCTCGGCTTGCATCGGCAGTCCGGTCGAGGCGCCCACCACCCGGTCGCCGTCGAACACCAGCACGATCACGCTGTCCGGCACGCCGATATAGGTCTTCAGGTACCTGCGCTCGTAGTCCAGGCTCCCGTCGTACAGATACGGAAACTCGCGAAACACCTCGATGCGCAGCCTCGCCAAGGCGTCGACATAGCGCTCGAGCCCCGGTCCCGAGAAGCGTCGCACATCCACCGTCATAGCCCGCGAACACGCACAGGCCAGCCACGAAGGCACGAAGACACAAAGGAACACCGCCGACTGCCGAAGCCGGTTCGCATTTCCTTGTGTGCTTGGTGTCCTTGCGACCTGGTGGTGATCACCAACGTCTGATTGACCTGCGCCCGCCGTCTCATCTCCCGTCGACCTGGCGAAGCCAGTCCTGAAGGTTGTAGTAGTTGCTGACGCGAGCAATCTTGCCATCGCGGATCTCGAAGAACGCACCCCCGGGCAGCCGGTAGCCCTGGCCTCTGGCCTGCGGCAAACCCTCGTCGGTTCGCAGGTAGGTGCCGAGCACGGTAAACTCCGCCGCCGCTCGCGATCCGTCCTCGTTCGACATCGCCACGATATCGACAATCCGTTCCCGGTAGCTGCGGTTCATGCGCACCATGAAGGCGCGGAACGCGTTCTTGCCCACCTCGCGCCCGCCCTGGTTCACATCGTGCACGACGTCATCGGTCAGCATGCCGAGAAAGGCCTCCATGTCCCCCGCGTTGAAGGCCGCGTAGTAACGCTCGATGAGCTGCCTGGCACTCTGGTTCATCTGCGGATCGCGCGATGAGTTCGTTACGCCGGCAAGGATTGTAGCGCGCACGAAGTTTCGTCACGACGATCACGGTTCCAGCGGCGCGCCTTCTTCGATCCACTTCCCGCCGTCGGGCGCCTCGAAGCGCGCGGCGCGATCGAGGAGCCGCTCGACGTTGTCCTCGACCAGCAGGCTGTCCAGATGCACGGAGCGCAGGAAGCGCTCGTCGCGCGCATGATCGAGGAAGGCAAGAAGTCGGTCGAAGTAGCCGGCGACGTTGAGCAGCCCGATCGGCTTGCGATGGATACCCAGTTGCAGCCAGGTCCAGGTTTCGAAGAGTTCGTCCAGCGTGCCGATTCCTCCCGGCAGCGCAACGAAGGCATCGGCCAGTTCGACCATGCGGCTCTTGCGCGCGTGCATCGACTCGACTTCGATGATCGAGGTAACGCCCTCATGCGCCAGTTCCCGCGTACGCAGCCCGCGGGGGATGATCCCGATCACCTTGCCGCCTGCCGCCAGAGCGGCATCCGCAGCCACGCCCATGAGCCCGACGCTGCCGCCGCCGTAGACCATCTCGACGCCCCGGCGGGCCAGTTCCTTGCCGACTTCGCGCGCCGCCGCGGAGTATTCCGGGCGGCTTCCGGCGTTGGAGCCGCAGAAGACGCAAACTCGCTTGAACGTGTGCATCGCTCGCGCCATGAATGCCTCAGGTTACCGTGACCGGCTTCCCGCTCTTGCCTTCCTCTTCCCGCGGCTTTGCTCCCGCCGCTCGCCCGGCTGCAAGGGCAGCGGCAGTGCGGTCTGGTACTTTACCTGCTTGAGCGCGAAGCTCGACTTGATGTTGCCCACGCCCGGCACGCGCGACAGGAAGTTCAGGATGAAATGCTCCAGCGCCTGAAGGTCCGGCACCACCACGCGCAGCAGGTAGTCGGCCTCGCCGGTCATCAAGTAGCACTCCATCACTTCGGGCCGCTCACGGATCGCCTTCTCGAAGACCTCCAGCGCCGGCTCGATCTGCTTCTCCAGCGCAACCTGGATGAACACGCTGACCTTCAGACCGACCTTGTGCGGATCGAGCAGCGTGACGTAGCGGCCGATGTAGCCGGCCCGCTCCAACGCACGGACCCGCGCGAGGCAGGGCGAAGGCGACAGGCCCACGGCCCTGGCGAGCGCCACGTTGGACATCCGGGCGTCGTGCTGCAGCAAGGACAGGATCCTCCAGTCCGTCGCGTCCAGCGCCATGTGCGGCATTTCCTGCTCTCCTTAGCCCAGCACTCGGCAGATCATTCCGAATTATGCCGGTTTTCCCGCGTCAAACAGAACCACATGCTTGGCGAATCGCGCTAGCATCTGTAGACAGCCCCTCCGCGCATTTTGCCGGAGCATCGATCCCGAGGAACGCCATGAGCGACTTGTCCGAACTGCAGGAATTCAGTGCCACGTTCTGGCGCGTCATGCCCCAGGACCTCGACCCTACGGAAACCCGGGAATGGCTGGAAGCCTTCGAAGCAATCGTGAAATTCGAAGGTCGCGAACGCGCCACGTTCCTCCTGATGAAGCTCGTGGAACAGGCACGCCGGCTGCACGTACCGATGCCGCCGGTGCTCAACAGCCCCTACACCAACACGATTTCGCTGGCCGACCAACCGCAATACCCCGGCAATCTGGAGGTCGAGGCGCGGCTCTCTGCCCTGGTGCGCTGGAACGCGCTGGCGATGGTGGTGCGGGCCAACCGCGACCATCCCGAGCTGGGTGGGCACATCGCCACCTACGCCTCTTCCGCCGACCTGTTCGAGGTGGGTTACAACCATTTCTTCCGCGCCGGGCAGAACGGCGACTGCGTCTATTTTCAGCCGCACTCGGCCCCAGGCGTCTACGCGCGCGCTTACCTGGAGGGCCGGCTGAGCGAGGAACACCTGGCCAATTACCGCCGCGAAACCGGCGGCCGGGGGCTTTCGTCGTACTGCCATCCGTGGCTCATGCCAACTTTCTGGCAGTTTCCCACGGGCTCGATGGGGCTGGGCGCGATCACTGCCATCTATCAGGCGCGCTTCATGCGATACCTGGAGCACCGCGGCATCGCCCAGACCGCGGGGCGCAAGGTGTGGTGCTTCGTCGGCGACGGAGAGATGGACGAGCCGGAATCCCTGGCCGGCCTGTCCCTCGCCGCGCGCGAAGGGCTCGACAACCTGATCTTCGTGGTGAACTGCAACCTGCAGCGGCTCGACGGCCCGGTGCGCGGCAACGGCTCGATCATCCAGGAGCTGGAAGGCCTGTTCGCCGGCGCGGGCTGGAACGTCATCAAGGTCCTGTGGGGCTCGGACTGGGATCCGTTGTTTGCGCGCGACACGGACAACGTCATCATCAAGCGCCTGCACGAGACGGTGGACGGCGAATTCCAGAAGTACGCCGCCACCGATGGCCGCTTCAACCGCGAGCACTTCTTCAACAAGTATCCGGAGCTGCAGCAACTGGTCGCGCATCTGTCCGACGAGGACATCGACCGCCTGCATCGCGGCGGCCACGATCCGGTCAAGATCTACGCCGCCTATCACTACGCGGTCAACCACAAAGGGCGTCCGACCGTGATCCTCGCCCAGACCAAGAAGGGCTACGGCATGGGCCACTGGGGGCAGGGCAAGATGACGGCACACCAGGCCAAGAAGCTGGAGGACGACGCGCTGCTCGCCTTCCGGGACCGGTTCGCGCTGCCACTGTCGGATGCCGACGTGCACGAGCTGCGCTTCTACAAGCCGCAGCAAGACAGCCCGGAGATGAAGTACCTTCACACCCGGCGTCAGGCGCTGGGCGGCTATCTGCCCGCGCGCGTCGGGAGATCGGAGCCCCTCGCGGTGCCGCCGCTGGAGACCTTCGCCAAGCTGCTGGAAGGCACCGGCGAGCGCGAACAGTCCACGACGATGGTCTTTGTCCAGATGCTTTCGCATCTGCTGCGGGACAAGACCGTGGGCCGGCGCATCGTGCCGATCGTGGCCGACGAAGCGCGTACCTTCGGGATGCAGTCGCTGTTTCGCCAGGTCGCGATCTACTCCCCCTTCGGCCAACTCTACGAACCGGAGGACAAGGACGAGTTGCTCTACTACAAGGA
This sequence comes from Burkholderiales bacterium, assembly GCA_035560005.1. NCBI lineage: Bacteria > Pseudomonadati > Pseudomonadota > Betaproteobacteria > Burkholderiales > Burkholderiales bacterium. Next base: position 19,727 of record DATMAN010000016.1, read on the forward strand.
AGCCAAGGACGGGCAGATCCTCGAAGAAGGCATCACCGAAGCGGGCGCCATTTCCTCCTGGATCGCGGCCGCCACTTCCTACTCCGCTCACGGTGTGCCGATGCTGCCTTTCTACATCTTCTACTCCTGCTTCGGTTTCCAACGTATCGGCGACCTGGTGTGGGCCGCGGCGGATTCGCGCTCGCGCGGCTTTCTGCTCGGCGCCACCGCCGGGCGCACTACGCTGTCGGGCGAAGGGCTCCAGCACGAGGACGGTTCGAGTCATCTGCTTTTTTCCACGGTGCCCAATTGCGTGGCCTACGATCCCTGCTTCGGCTACGAACTCACGGTCATCCTGCGCGACGGCATGCGCCGGATGCTCGAGAACCAGGAGGACGTCTTCTACTACGTCACCGTGATGAACGAAAACTACGCCCATCCGCCGATGCCCGAGGGCGTGGAACAAGGCGTTCTGAAGGGGATGTACAGAATCCGCGATGCGGGCGCAAAGCGCGATGCGAAAGGCAAAGCGGGCACCGCGCGGGTGCAGCTTCTCGGTGCAGGGACGATCCTGCGCGAAGTGCTGGCGGCGGCGGAAATGCTCGAATCCGACTGGGGTGTGGCTGCCGACGTGTGGAGCGTCACCAGCTTCACCGAACTGCGCCGCGACGGGATGAACACCGAACGCTGGAACCGGCTGCATCCCGACGCCGCACCGAGACTGTCCTGGGTCGAGCAATGCCTGCGCGAGACCGAGGGTCCGCTGATCGCCTCCACCGACTACATGCGCGCGGTGGCCGATCTGATCCGCACCTGGGTACCGCGCAAGTACGTCGTGCTCGGCACCGACGGCTTCGGTCGCAGCGATACCCGAAGCGCATTGCGCGACTTCTTCGAGGTCGACCGGCGTCATGTGGTCACGGCGGCGCTCAAAGCGCTGGCCGACGAAGGCACGGTCGACCGCAAGCTCGCCCGCCAGGCCATCGACCGATACGGCATCGCATCCGACCGGCCCAATCCCTGGGAGATCTGAAACCTCCGGGGCGCGCCGGCCGCTCTGCAGGCCGTGCCGATTGCGTCAGCATTGCTCCGAAACGTGGAAGCGGCGGTGCGAGGCGAAGGCGCGAGCGCTGGTAAACTCTCGCCCTTCCTGCAACCGTTGCTTGATTCGCTCGGGTCGATGCGTTCCATTGTTTCGTTCGTGTGCCTTGCGTTCCTGTGGGCGTTGCCGGCCGCCCCGGCCGATCTGTCCAAGCTCAAGCCGTGGACCGGCCATGCCACGCCAAAACTGGCGCTCAAGGATCTGGACGGCAAGTTGCGGGACCTGAGCCAGTACCGCGGCAAGGTCGTCGTGCTCAACTTCTGGGCAACCTGGTGCGCACCCTGCATCAAGGAGATGCCTTCTCTGCAACGGCTGGCGCAGAAGCTGCCGCCCGCGCGTTTCGCGCTGCTCACGGTCAATTTCGGCGAGAGCGAACAGCAGATCAGCCCCTTTCTCGACCAGCTCGGCATGCGCTTTCCGGTGCTCCTCGATCGAGACATGAAGGCGAGCAACGCATGGGTGGACAAAGGTCTGCCGACGACCTACGTGATCGATGCCGATCAGAAGATCCGCTACCGCGTGCTGGGCGATCTCGAATGGGACGCACCGGAAGTCGAAGCCAGGATCCGGGAGCTGCTTCCCAAGGGCTGAGACCGGGCGCTGCGGCGCGGCACGGATCTCGCGCAGTTTCGAATCGTCACGAGAGAAGCGTGAATTATCGACGAGTCCGTCGCGTCCAGTCGCCGCTGTCCGGCGTGCGCGACATCGGGGCTGGGTACCCTCGCGCCGAAGCATCCCGCGTTGCCCCCGACCTTCTTCGGGGCGTTGCGGCATCGAGGGAGGGCATTGCGTGACCCGGTTGCGCGAACCGGCCGGCGCCGCGGTGCCGGAGATCTCGCTCGATGGACTCATCGAGCGCTACGACGGCTTCCTGCTCGACGCGTACGGTGTGCTGGTGCACGGCGAAGGCATCATGCCGGGCGCGCGCGAGACAATCGACCGGCTCAAGCGCGCCGGCAAACCGTGGTTCATCCTCACCAACGACGCTTCGCAGTTGCCGCAGAACGCCGCCGCGCGTTACCGGCGTCGGGGACTCGCGATCGACCCGGCGGTCATTCTCGGCTCCGGACTGCTGCTCGAACCGTACTTCGAGAAATGCGGGCTGAAAGGCGCGCGCTGCGCGGTTCTGGGGCCTGCCGACAGCGAGCGCTACGTGCGGATAGCCGGCGGCAGGGTGGTGCCGGTCGAAGCGGACTTCGAGGTGCTGGTCATCGGGGATGAGACCGGCTATCCGTTCCTGCCGACGATCGACGCGGCGCTTTCTTCCTTGTTCCGCCGGCTCGACAAGGGACGCACCGTGCAACTGATCGTTCCCAATCCCGATCTGATCTATCCCTCGGGAGACGGCTACGGGTTGGCCGCCGGGAGCATCGCGCTGATGTTGGAAGCTGCGCTCGCCCGCCGCTATCCCGACCGCAGCGACCTCAAGTTCGCGCGCCTGGGAAAGCCGGAACCGCATCTGTACCGGGAAGCGATTGCGAGGATCGGCTCGCGCAATGTCGTGATGATCGGCGACCAACTGGAAACCGACATCGCCGGTGCGAACGCCGCCGGCATCGATTCGGTATTGCTCGCGACCGGCGTGAGCCGGATCGACTTCTCTGCCATCGCGCCCGAACTGCGCCCGACGTGGTGGATGGCAAGTCTGCTGAACGAGTCGCCGACAGACGCGAGCAGTGAGGCGAAAGGGTGAGGGGCGGAAGGCGTAAGGAGCGAGGGGCGTGGAGCCGGTCCGATGTCGGCAGCTCGGAGCGGGCCAATGGTCGCGTCCTTCGCGCTCGCCGCAGCCTTGGTCGGCGGCCGGGATCGGCCTCGTGAACCGCGCCTTGCGCTGAACCTTCTCCGCCGTTGCGTTACGCCGGGGCGCCGCGAAGCCGATCGGCCACGGCGAGATCGCCCAGAGCCACAATCGCCTCGGAGAGCCGGGCACGATTCCACGCGTTTCGAGGCCGCGCCTGCGCGCGCTCCGAGAGCAGCGCCCGCGCCAGGGTGTACCTGCGGTCCTTCCAGGCCGCGTCGATCAGCACTTGGTCGAAGAGGTCGCGCTGGGCATGGCTGCCGCCGATCAGGCGGATCTCGTCGCGAAGCGGCAGAATGCAGTCCACCGCGCGTTCGAAGTGGCCGGCCCGGTACTGCAGCAAACCTTCGCACAAGGCGGCGTTGACCCGGGCCGTGATTTCACCGGTCGTGGTCCGGCTGGACGCTGCGTGGGCCTTCATTTCGTCGAGCATGAGGCGCGCGCGCTCGACCCGCCCGGCCGCCGCCAGGGCCAGCAGGTAATGGGCGTCGATGAACGCGAAGTAGCGCACGCCGCACAGCGTCTCGACCTTGTCCGCCAGCGGCTGCCAGCGGTCGCCGACATCGACCCCGAGAATCTCCAGGCGCTGCAGTGTCGCGATGTCATTGGTGAGGTCGAGGTAATCGTCGGACTGCGGGTCCCAGAGCCTGCGATCATAGAGTTCCAGCCCCGCGTCGGCTTCGCCCAGTCCCAGGTGCAACAGCAGCCGATGCCACCACAGGTGGTAGCGGAAATTGTTCCCGGCGTTCCAGTACGGCTCGGTCTCGCCAAGAAATGCGATGCCCTCCTTGTACCGATCCCTCGCTTCCGCGACATGGGCCACGGTGTGCACCGCCCAGGCATCGCGCGGATTGACTTCCAGCGCAGCGCGTGCAATGCGTTCGGCCCTGGCGTAACGCCCGGTCTCCTCCAGGCCGAAGGCATACAGGCTGGTCACGTAGCCGTAGAACGGCATCGAGGGATCCCAGGCGTGCAGCACGCGCGCCACCGAATCGCGCACGTTCTTCGAGTCGCCCAGATAGAAGTAGAAGAAATTGGCGAGCTTCAGCGCCAGGAGATCGCGCGGCTGGTCGAGCAGGATCGACTCGTAGATGCGCACGGCCGCGCGCAAGTCGCCCTTGGCCCAGGCCTCCAGCCCGAGCACGTGCATCTGCTCGCGCGCGCTCGCCTTCGCCATCAGGCCTCTGGCCCTGGCGATCGTCTCCGGCGTCTTCGCCAGAGCCCAGGGCACCGCCATGTACTGGAAGAAGTAGCCCTTGAGCACGTGCGCCATCGGCATCGCCGGATCGGCTTCGAAGGTCGCCTTGAGACGGGACCCGATGTCGCGCGCGAAGGAACAGTAGGCTTCGATGGTCGCTTCGAACGCCTGGACGGCGGCCTCGCTCGCGGCCGTATATTCGACGCCCGTCTCGCTGGCGATCATGCAAGTCCTCCCGCAGGTGATGCTCCAGCACCAGCATATCAAACGCCGCGTGCGCGGTTGCCCCGGGTGCCGCCTGTTCGCCATACTGCGCTCCGACCGTTCCAGTCAACCATCGAGGAGGATGCCCATGTTGCCCCAACGGATCGACCAGGCCGCCGTGCGCCGGACAATCGGAGAATACAAAGACAGAGAAAAAACCATCGAGCAGCGCGGCGAAGTCTACCGGGAGCTGCTCGGCTTCGTGCCGCCGCGCATCGAAGCGCGCCTGCACGTCACCGGCGCGCTCGATCCCGCCATGCTGGACTTGCAGGAGCGCATCCGGGAGCACGGCATGTATCCGAGGTGTTTCGACGTCAAGACCGCCCAGCTCATGCTGTTCGGCATGCTGCTGATGGACCTCAACGACGCCGCCCAGCTGCACGCCATCGCCGCACGCAAGGCCGGCGCATCCTGGGAAGAGCTGCAAGCCGTGATCAATCTGTGCTTTCTGTTCCGCGGGCTTTCGGCCGCCAACCGCGGAGCGGAGATTCTGGCCCACGTCGCGCGACGCGAGGACGACGCGCAGCCGGGGGCCTGATGGGCGGCGGGTTCGCACCGCCGAGGTGAAGGCGGCGCGAGTCCGGGTTATCCTTCACGCGGCGCAGGTTGGCCGGTGCACTGCCGGCAGCCCGGACGCCGGTTGCCTTCGGAGGAGAAGGATGCTGAACAAGAAGATCGTGCTGGCCGCAGCGCTGCTGGCCGCAGCGCTGTCCGTGCAGGCGCAGGAAGTCACGCTCAAGATCCATCACTTTCTGCCGGCGGGCTCCACGGCGCATGCCAAGTTCATGCAGCCCTGGTGCGAAAGGATCGCCCGCGAGTCACGCAATCGCCTCAAGTGCCGGATATTCCCTTCGATGCAGCTGGGCGGAACGCCCGCGCAGCTCTACGATCAGGCGAAGGACGGCGTGGTCGACATCGTGTGGACGGTGCCCGGCTACTCCGCCGGGCGCTTTCCGCTCGTCGAAGCGTTCGAGCTGCCGTTCGTGATGAGGGATCCCGAAGCGACCAGCAGAGCGCTCTGGGAATACATCGAGCAGAACGACATCCAGGAGTTCAAGGACGTCAGGGCGCTCGCCTTCCACGTGCATGGGCCGGGGGTCTTTCACATGGTCAGGAAAGCGGTGAGAACGAGCGCCGACCTGCGCGGGCTCAAGGTGCGCGCCCCCACGCGCCAGAGCAACAAGCTGCTGGCCGCGCTCGGCGCCACACCGGTCGGCATGCCGGTCTCGCAAGTACCCGAAGCACTGTCCAAAGGGGTGATCGACGGCGCGCTCGTGCCCTATGAAGTGGTACCGGCCATCAAGGCCGACGAGCTGACGAAGTTCCACAGCGAATCCGATCCGTCCGAAGCCGCGCTCTACACGACGGTGTTCATCTTCGCGATGAACCGGGCCAAGTACGATGGCTTGCCGCCGGAGCTGCGCAAGGTCATCGACGCCAACAGCGGCCTCTCGCTTTCGGGAGAGATCGGTCGAATCTGGCGCGAGGCCGACGAAGCACCGCGCAAGGCGCTCAAAGGCTCGATCAACGTCATCCCGCACGCCGAGCTGGAGAAGTGGAAAATGCTGGCGCAGCCGGTGATCGACGCCTGGGTGAAGGAAGTCACCGGACGCGGCGCAGACGGTGCGGCGCTGCTGGACAGCGCGCGCCGGCTCATCGCCAAGCACCGCCGATGAGCGGGGTCATCGCGGCCGCCCTGGTCGCCCACGTCCCGACGCTGAGCCGAGCCGAGATCACCCCGGATTTCCAGCGCACGCTGGTCGATGGCGAGCGGCGGCTGGGCGAAGCGCTGCGCCGCTGCCTGCGGCCCGACCTGTGGGTGATCGCTTCGACGCATTGGGTCTCGACCTTCAACTGGCTCACGACCTGTCAGGCCGTGCACCAGGGCGTGTGCGTCGCCGACGAGGCGCCCGACCTGATCCCCGGCATGCCCTATCACTACCGCGGCGACCCCGAGTTCGCCGCCGCGCTGGTGGAGGAATGGAAGAAGAGCGGCGTTCCGGCGGCGTGCAACGATTCGCCGCACTACGCCTGGGACTACGGCACGTTCGTGCCCCTGTCGCATCTCGATCCTCAGGCGGAGGTCGCCGTGGTGGGCGTGCCGGTGGTGCTGATGGCCGATCATGCCGAATGCCTGCGTGCCGGCGCGCTCATTCACACCATCGCAAAGCGGCTCGCCCGCCGCGTGGTGTTCATCGCGAGCAGCGCGCTCTCACACGCTCTGGTACGCGGCCGGCATCTCTGGCCCACGCCGGAACGGATCGAGGCCGACCGCCACTTCATCACCCGACTCAAGCGCGGCCAGATTGCGGCCGCCACCGCGGAGTTCACCGATTACAGCCGCAACGCCGTGGTCGAAATGGGCGGTCGCGCGCTCGCCATCCTGCTCGGCGTTCTCGGCGCCCTGTCGGCGGAAGGCGCACCGCTGGAAGGACGGCAGTACGGCGAGTACGCGCAGTCTTCCGGCAGCGGCAACGCCAACCTGCTCCTCTGCCCCGCCGACACGCTTGCGGCTATTCAGTGAAGCCAAGGCCAAGATTCAAGAGCGAGCCACACAACACGCGCGCAACGGCTTGTTGCGGCGGAGGCTTACGTTGCGAAGCCAACGTGATGCCGGAGTCAAAGGCACGAAGAAGAACAGGAAACTGAATAGCAACAAGCGGCACGCTGTGGCCGTGTCGCTGTGGTGTTGAGTGAGCTCTCCACCGGTTCCCGGCAATGAGGTGCATGAAAAGCAAGAGCGTACAGCTCGCCCGATGCGGGCTGTTCGCGCCAGAATCCACTTTAGCCGTACCGTTCTGTCTTGTTTGATCTACTTCGTGTTTCGCTCTTCAGCCGTTTTTGAGAATGCCATCATCTGCTAACAAACTCGAAAGCACGATGCACGCGCTGGCGGCCTGGGCGGCGATCGTCGCCGGGGCGATCCTGGCCGCGATTGCGGGCATGGTGGTGACCAGTGTCGCGCTGCGCGCGCTCGGTCTCGCGCCGGTGCAGGGCGACTTCGAGCTGGTGCAGGTGGGACTCGCGGCCTGCATCGCGCTGTTTCTGCCCTGGTGCCAGCTACGGGGCTCGAACATCATCGTCGATTTCTTCACCACGCGCGCCCGCATCCGCACTCAGCGCCGGCTGGACGCTTTCGCCGCGCTGCTCGTAGCGCTGATGATGGCGCTGGTGGCGTGGCGCGCTGCCGCCGGTGCGTTCTCCGCCCATCAGAGCGGTGAAACCACGATGATTCTGGGCTTTCCGATCTGGTGGAGCTACGCGGCGATGACGCCCGGCCTGGCGCTCACCGCCGTGGTGGCGCTGTTCTGCGTCTGGCGCGCGTGGCGCGAAGGCACGTCGCCGTGAGCGCAACCGCCCTCGGAGTGCTGCTGCTCGCCGCGATGCTCACGCTCATGGTCGTGCGCGTGCCGATCGCGGTGGCGATGTTCCTGCCCGGCGCGGCCGGCTACCTGGTCATCGCCGGGGACGCGCCGCTGCTCAACTATCTCAAGGGGCTCGCGTTCGCCCGCTTCTCGCACTACGAACTCTCGGTGATTCCGCTGTTCATTCTGATGGGTCAGTTCGCGACCCAGGGCGGTCTGTCGCGCGCCTTGTTCAATTTCGGCAATGCTCTGGTCGGTCATTTGCGCGGCGGCATGGCGATGGCGGCCATCCTGGCCTGCGCCGCCTTCGGTGCGGTATGCGGCTCGTCGGTCGCCACCGCAGCCACGCTCGGCCAGGTGGCGCTGCCGGAGATGCGGCGCTACAAGTACTCCGGCCGGCTGTCGACGGGAACGCTCGCGGTCGGCGGCACGCTCGGTATCCTGATCCCGCCCTCGGTGCCGCTGGTCGTCTACGCGATCCTCACCGAACAGAACATCGCCAAGCTGTTTCTCGCGGCTTTCGTGCCGGGGCTCCTCGCGATGATCTTCTACTGCATCGTGATCGCGATCTACGTGCGCATCTATCCAGACCACGGTCCCGCGCAGCCCAGGCACTCGAACGCCGAGCGGCTGCGGACCTTCACGCGGATCTGGCCGATCGTCGCCATCTTCCTCGTCGTCTTCGGTGGCATTTACGGCGGGCTCTTCACGCCTACCGAGGGCGCCGCCGTCGGCGCGGCGGGAACCCTGGTGGCCGGATTGGCGCGGCGCGAGCTGGGCTGGCAGGAATTCAGGAATGCGCTGCTGGGCACTGCTGAAACCACCGGCATGGTGTTCCTGGTCTTTCTCGGTGCCGACATGTTGAACGGCGCCCTGGCGCTGTCGCAGATGCCCGCGCAGCTCGCGCAGGGCGTGTCGCAGCTTGGCTGGCCGCCGCTCGCGATCGTGGCGGGAATCCTGATCTTCTACATCATCATGGGCTTTTTCATGGACGAGCTCGCCACGTTGATCCTTACCCTGCCTGTGATTTTCCCGGTGGTGATGGGACTGGATCTGTGGGGGCTGGGTGCGACCGAAAAGGCGATCTGGTTCGGCATCCTGATGCTGATGGTGGTACAGATCGGGCTTGTCCACCCGCCAGTCGGACTGAACGCCTACGTCGTCAACAGCCTCGCCCGGGACGTGGCGATGCTGGAGACGGTGAAAGGCGTCATCCCCTTCCTCGTCTCCGACTTCATCCGCGTCATCGTGCTGTTCTTTTTTCCGATCCTCAGCCTCTATCTGGTCCGCCTGATCGGCTGAGCTTCGAGGAGAACGGAGCGAAACGCGAAGGCACGCAGTCAAGAAGAGCGGGCTTTACCCGCTGCGCAACCTTTTGGCCGGAATTTCTGGCAAAGGAACACGTCGTCATGCGCTTCGGTGGCCGCGCCTTTCTGGCGCGTTGAGCGTCCTGACCCTCGCGCAAGCGACGGTCAGGCAGGCCAGGAAGCAGATCGAGTCCTGCTCGCCGGCTACGCGCAGGCGTTCGGGACCGATGCGCCCATAATTCGAGTCGGCGACGAAGGCTCGGCTGCTTGGTTACCTCACCGCGCTGGCCGTCGATCGGATCACGTCTGGCGCACGCTGTCCGGCGCGTCCTCGAGCCCCGTTTGCAGCACCGCGCGGGCCGCTGCGTCACGCAATCACGGTTGCGTTCGGCAAGCGCTTCGAACTCTGGATCCTTGCGGCACGGGACGGAGCGGTTTGCGCTCGAGCCGATCCGCTCTCGCAGCTCGATGAGCCGCACCCGAATGCGCCGCTAGCCGCCGACCGCCTGGCGAGAAGCGTGAGGCGAGAAGACGCGGCGCCCGAGCCAGGACAAGAGGTGCTCGCTCAGTTCGCGGGCGTCGTCTGCCGCGCCGTCGATGAGGCTGGACTTGCGCCGCCGCAGGAACGGCATGCCGAGGAGATACATCCCCGGGGCATCGAGGACGATGCCGCCGTCGTGGCGGATCAACCCCTTGCGGTCGAGCACCGGGACTTCGAGCCAGGAATAGTCGGGGCGAAAACCGGTACACCAGATGACGGTCCTGATGTTGGCGCGCCCGAAGTCGAGCAGCAGCGGCGGGGAAGCTTCGACGCGGGTCGGTTCGAAGCGCTGCGCAGGCGGGACTTCGCCGTCCAGCCCCTGCGCGGATGCCCACTCGTCAAAGGTGTTGAGCAGGCGGTTGAGTTTCAGATCGGCGAGCGCGCACACGTTGCGCAGCGACCCCGAGAACTGGGCCTTGCCGTTCGCAACCCCCGCCAGGCGGCCGACCAGCCTGACGCCGATGGCGGTGAGCGAATTCAGATCGATCGTGCGCCGGTCCGGATAGCCGGCAAGTTGCGGCGAGGCCACGTTGCGCGCCCGGACGATGTCGTCGACCTGATCGTAGCGCTCGTCGAGGAGCCCTGTGGCATCCATCCACCACTGAATGTCCCGGCCACGGTAGACGCGCGGCATCCGCACGTGCTCGCCGACCGCGAGCGTGACCGGCCGGCCCGAGCGCTGAATCTCGTCGGCGATCTGGATCCCGCTCGCCGAAGCGCCGACCACCAGCACCCCACCCGCTTCGAGCTGCGCCGGATTGCGATACTGCATCGGCGTGAGTTGCGTGATCCCCGGCGCAAGCGCCCGGGAAATCGCCGGCACGAGCGGCGTGTTGCACGCCCCGGTGGCGAGAACCACCGAATCGCAGTCCCAATCGCCGTGCTCCGTGATCACCCGGTAGCCGTCTTCCCTGCGGCGAACCGCAGTGACCGCGGTGTGAGTGCGCACAGGGGCGGAAATCGCTTGCGCGTACCGCTCGATGAACGCGACGGTCTGCGGCATGTCGCGGAAACCGTCCGGGTCGTCGCCCGCGTAGCCATAGCCGGGCAACCGGCTCTGCCAGTTCGGCGTGAGCAGCCGCAGCGAATCCCAGCGCTCGGTCTTCCAGGAGTTGGCGACCTCCCCGCGCTCCAGAATCACGTGATCGATGGAGCGCTCCGCGAGACAGCGGCTCATGGCGAGCCCGGCGTGTCCGGCTCCGATGATCACCGTGGTGACGCGGCGCCGGCCGGGCGGGGGAACGCGGTCGATCACTGGACTTCGACCGTGACGTTCGTGGGGTTGGTGATGATGTCGTACACCGCCGAGCGCTTCTGCGACTGCGCGACCAGCGCCTTGATGTCGTCTGGCGAAGCATCGGCGTCGATCTTGTAGGTGACCTTGATGCCGTTGAACCCGTTGCGCACGTCGGGATCGGCGCCGAGGATGCCGCGGATGTCCATGTCGCCTTCTAGCGTGGCCGAAACCGAGCGCAGCTGGATCTCGCGCAGTTGCGCCACAGCGGCGATCCCGGCGGTCAGGCAGCTCGCCAGGCCGGCAAGCACCAGTTCGACCGGCGTCGCGCCCTTGTCTTCGGAAGCGAAGACTTCGGGATGGTCCGCGTCGAAAGTGAATCGCGTGCGGTGTTTCTGTTCGCCGCCCAGACCGTAGAATCCTTCGACGACCGACTGGCTGTGCGTGCCGTTCACCCACTGGCAGGTGGCCCGCCACTTGAACTGCGCCGCTTCCGGTGCATTGGCGAGCGCCTCGCGCGCGCTGAGCAGCGCATCGACCTTGACGCCATTGTTGACGGACTTCTCGACTACGGTGCTCATTTTTCCTCCTCACAAGAATGTCTGGACACGGGACCGGGAAGAATAGCAGTGCTCGACTCGCGCTCTAGGTACGAAAGCGCATACCTATATAGCTACGGCTAATAAACGCCTACCTCTTTGTGCCGACGCCCGTCACAGCAAATTCGGCCGGGCCGCGGCTTATCCGGCTGGCAGCCCCTCCGGGTCCACAGCCCCGTTGGAGGCGGCCCGGATCCGGCAGTCGACGCGCAGGAGGCCGACTCCTCCTCGGGGCATAATCCCGGATCGACGGCCAACCGGCTTGTTTGCCGGCCTTTTCCCGAGGGAGCGCGTGTCGATGATCGTCGCAGCCTCTGCGTGCGTGTGCTCGAATCGTCTTCGCACAGCCTTCCTCGCGGGGCTTGCTCTCCTGCTGTCCGCAGCCGCAGGCGCCGAGCCGGTCGTGCTCAAGGTGCATCACTTTCTTCCGCCGACCTCCAACATCCATACGCGCATGATCGTTCCCTGGTGCGAGAAGATCCGCCAGGAGTCCAGAGGCGACGTGAGTTGCCGGATCCATCCGGCCATGCAGCTCGGCGGCGCACCCACGCAGTTGTACGACCAGGTCCGGGACGGCGTGGTCGACGTGGTCTTCGCGGTCCCCGGATTCACGGCGGGCCGTTTCCCCCGCATCGAAGTGTTCGAGCTGCCGTTCCTGATGAAGAACGCGCAATCCACCAGCAAGGCGTTGTGGGAGTTCGTCGAGCGGCACGCTCAGGCCGAGTTCGCGGACGTGAAGCCACTCGCTTTCAACGTGCACGGACCCGGCCTGTTTCATCTTGTCCGCAAGCCGGTGACCAGCCGCGCGGACCTGCGCGGGCTCAAGATCCGCGCGCCGACGCGGCAGTCCTCGAGGCTCATCGCGGCGCTCGGCGGCACACCCATCGGCATGCCGTTGCCGGAAGTCTCCCAGGCACTGTCCAAGGGCGTGATCGACGGCCTCGTCGTGCCTTGGGAGATCGTCCCCGCGATCAAGGTCGACGAGCTGACCCGCTTTCACAGCGAGACGGACCCATCGCAAGCCGCGATGTACACCACCGCGTTCGTGCTCGCGATGAACAAGGCCCGCTACGAGGGACTGTCGGCCGATCAAAGAAAGATCATCGACGCCAACAGCGGCATCGAACTGTCCGGAACGTTCGGCAGGATCATGAGCGAGGCCGACGCCGGCGGACGGGCGGCCGTCCCGCCAGAGTCGATCAACGTGATCCCCGGCGCCGAGATCGAACGCTGGAAGCGATTGACCCAGCCGGTGACCGAGGCCTGGGTCGCGGAGATGAACAGGAAAGGGGTGGACGGCGAGGCCTTGCTCGCAGCCGCGCTGGCACTGACAAGAAAGCACGGCGAATAGCTGCGCGCTTTGCTGCCTGCGGCGCACAAGCTCCGTCGCTCGATATCCTGCGGGGCGCGCCGCCTTGCTGCGACTTCGCGCCGTCTTACCAATCACGGAGGCCGCTGACGAGCCTGGCGCAATCTCATTGCACGGGCCGCGCTGTGCCCCGATCCCCCGCCGGTTCAGGCCGGCATGGGCGCCTTCAGTTTCAGATCCGTCTCGGGCACGCAGCAGCAGGCGAGAATCTCGTCGGCCGCCAGTCCCGGTGGAGCCGCGAGCAGCCAGCGCACCTTTCCGCTGGCGACGTGCAACCGGCAGGCGCCGCAGTGGCCGGCCCGGCAATCGGCGCCGATGTCGATGCCCTGCTCCTCGAAGGCATGCAGCAAGGAGGCTTGCCCTTCGTACGCAAAGCCGCGATCCGGCTCCAGTTCGATCCTGTACGACGCGGTGGCGTCGATCCGCCCGCGCAATCCGAACGATTCGTGGTGCAGCCGATCCGGGCTGAAACCGAGGCCGGCGAGCCCCTGCA
>DATMAN010000017.1 GCA_035560005.1 Burkholderiales bacterium
GCGCCGGCGCTCGTAGGGCTTGCCGTCGCCGTATTGGGCGAGGACCTCCTCCTGCAGGCGCGCGATGCGCTGCGCCTTGCGGTCGTCCTCGCGCAGGAGTGCTTCGTTTCGCGGCGACTGCTCGATGGTGATGGGGTTGCTGGGTGTTCGTGGCATTCAGATCTCCGGCGAAAACGGCCGTCGACGGCCGTTTTGCATCATCAGGTTGGATCGCGCGTGAAGCGCTGGGCGATGTCCTCGTAGCGCCGGCGCTGCTTGTGCAGTTGGAGGTCGAACGCGTGCGCGATCTGCACGAGCTTGGGCGTGAGGCGCCAGCGCCTCGGGTCGTCCGCCAGCGGCTCGGCGAGGCCCACCTTCTGCAACACGCGCAGGTCGCGCGTGACGTTGGACGGGGACACGCCGAGCGCCTTGGCGATCTCGCCAGGCGCGACGCCGTGGAACTCCTTGCCCGACAAGGCGAGCAGGACGCGATAGCCGCGCTCCTGGGCGCTGTTGCGGTACTCAGGCATGGGCATGGCAAAAAAACTCCCCGGGACTGGAAAGGAGGAAACAGTCCCGGGGATAAAGATCGACACCCCGATGGGGGATCGGTATGTCGATCGGAGGAGTCATGACAGCACCGCGATCACCGCGGCCCCCCACCACAGCGCGGCGAGAAGGATGATCGGCCAGCAGCTCACCGGCGCCTCCCGCCGAGCTCCGCAATCTTCCGCGGGCTGCCACCGTCTTCCTGCGCCTGCCGCCCGATCCCGCTGCGCTCCGCGCGGGCAAGCAGCAGACTGAATTCATGCCACTCGGCAACGATCGCCTTTTCCAGCAGCCGCGCGCCCAACTGGGCCAGGTCGCGGTCATTGAACTCGGCCATCTGGCGCAGCTTGGCGTGCAGCTCCGGATCGATTTCACAGCGGAAGTCTTTGCCGCGCAGGCTCATGGCACCTCTTTCATGCGGCGCTGCGCGGGCGCTCGAAGTAATCGAGCAGCTTCTGGACGTGACTCACGCCCGGGTCGGCGATTTCGCGACGGGCGATTTTCTGCAGCGTGCGCAGGCTCACCCCGGTTTCGGCCGCGATCTGCGGCCAGCGGCCGCGCGCGCTCATCAGGCGGTCGACCACGTAGTCGTGCAGGTTCATATGAGCGCGCAGCCTAAACCCATTTTTGGGTTTACGCAACCCATTAATGGGCGCGGCCTTCCGATAGGCTGTTTCACCCAGATGGGAAAGCCAAAAACACCCAAGATCCCCGGGCGGTTACGCGCGGTATTTGCCGCGAATCTCGAGCGAGCGCTGGAGCGTCACTACCCTGGCGCGTCCGACAAAGCGGCCGCGCTGGAGGAGGACCTCAGAAAACGTGGCAGCACGCTCACGGACTCCAGCATCCGGCGCTACCTGCGGGCCGAAACCGGCCCGTCGCTGGACAACATCGAGGCAATCGCCGATGCGCTCGGCGTGACCGTGCACGATCTGCTCGGGCCGGTGACGCGCGCGCACGCGCTGAAAATCGTCGCCCCCGAGCCCCCGCCCGCGGCCATCCTGCGCGTGGCGAGCCCGCGCCCTACCTATCGGGTCAGAAAGAAGAAGCCGTGAGGCCGCCGTTTCACCTGGTGCGCAACCATGCGGTCAAGGAGGTGAGCGACCTGCTGGCCGAGTTGCTTGCCCAGGCGCAGGAGGGCAAACTCTATGGGATTGCCTATGTCGCGATGTACAAGGGGCGGGTGATCGTGGCCGACGCCGCCGGAGAATGCGACCGCAACCCCGTCTATTCGCGTGGGCTGGTCGCGCTGCTGGATGACTTTTTCAGGGATCGGATGCGCGAGCGTTTTTGAAAGGGACTTATGTATTTGTCTTGCGAAGGGGTATGGACAAGCTTGCTCTGAGTGGCCCGCTGTGCGCTGTGCTGCTCGCCGCCGGTAGCGCGCTGGCAGAATGCCGTGTATCCGATTTCGAGATCAGGATCACCAAGGCGCAGTGGGTGGACGAATGCCGCAGACGGTCTTGCCCGATCATGAAGGGCGCGGCGGTGCTCACCAACAAATGCGCCGTGGCGGCATCGCCCCAGGTGCGGATCGTCGGCCTGAACAAGGCGGGCGATCCGATCGCGG
Organism: Burkholderiales bacterium; assembly: GCA_035560005.1. NCBI lineage: Bacteria > Pseudomonadati > Pseudomonadota > Betaproteobacteria > Burkholderiales > Burkholderiales bacterium. The sequence continues at coordinate 2,099 of DATMAN010000017.1, forward strand.
TACACGAAGCATGGCCGTTTGGCGCGTCCAACATTGCGCCTGGCGCACACCCGTTCTCGCTCGATCAATGGCTCGACTACGACCCTGAAATCGCCCGCTTCCAGGCTGAGGTGGTTCGAATCACCACGTGGTAGTGCGGGGGCGCTGGCCGCTGTGGCCCTGCTCGGTTGCGCCTCGCCCGCCTCGCCCCATGACGATTCACGCTCTGCAATGACGGTCGCGCCGCTTGCCGAGCTGCGCTACTGCGGCGAGCCTGCGCGCGACGCAAGCGGGCGCATCAAGCGCAGCTCCGCCGTGCTGCGCGCCTTCCGCGACGTGCATCCCTGCCCTGCCACCGGAGAGAGCCGCGGCCCATGTCCAGGCTGGGCGATCGACCATGTGATCCCGCTCGCCTGCGGCGGCTGCGATGCGGTCTCGAACCTCCAGTGGCTGCCGGACGAACTGAAATCCGCGGCCGGCGTGCTCCCGAAGGATCGATGGGAGCGCAAGATTTACTGCCGCCCGTTCGAGGCGGTGAGTTTCTAGTCCCGTCAACTGGAGGTTTCTACAGCCCCGGCGCACCCCTTGACAAATGGGTACGATGTACCTATAATGTATCCGTAGCCTATCGCTACCACCCGTTCGCCGGGGACAACAGGCGAGGGAGAAGCAGATGATGGCGATCAATGACGCGCTGGCGCGTGGCGAAGCCGCGCAGCTGAGCGCAGAGGATGTACGCGCGATGCTCGAGTCGGGGGACGCGCAGATCGGGCAGACCGACTTTGACGGTGAGTCTGATTTCGGCTCGGACGTGGACATCGACTCCCTAGACGGGGAGATATACATCTCCCCTGCGGGCAGCTGGAAGATCATCAAGGATGGAACGATCTTCTTCATTCAGTTCGCCCGCCGCA
>DATMAN010000018.1 GCA_035560005.1 Burkholderiales bacterium
GCGGGATCACGCCGGACATGTTGAGCTTGAGCGGCAGATGCGAGCTCTGCCCGCCGTAGACCTTGCGCCCCACCTGCCGCTTGGCGTAGTTGACCAGGATCTTGCGCTGGCCCTTCTCGACGAACACCACCAGCCCGGTCACCAGTATCGCTCCGGCGAGCAGCAGCAGCACCAGCGGGATGGAGAACGTGCCGGTGCGCGCCAGTTCCAGCGTGCCGCCAACCGCGGCCGGCAGTCCAGCCGCAATGCCCGCGAAGATGATGAGCGAGATCCCGTTGCCGATCCCCCGCTCGGTGATCTGCTCGCCGAGCCACATCAGGAACATGGTGCCGGTCACCAGCGTCACCACGGTGGTGAAGCGGAACATCAGTCCCGGCTCGACCACCAGTCCGCGCTGCGCTTCGAGCGCGATGGCGATCCCCAGCGCCTGGAAGGTGGCCAGTACCAAGGTTCCGTAACGCGTGTACTGCGTGATCTTGCGCCGGCCCGATTCGCCTTCCTTCTTGAGCTGCTCCAAGGTGGGGACCACGACGGTGAGCAGCTGCATGATGATCGACGCCGAGATGTAGGGCATGATCCCGAGCGCGAAAATCGTGAACCGCGACAGCGCGCCGCCCGAGAACATGTTGAACATGTCCAGGATGCCGCCCTGCTGCGACTTGAACAGCTCCGCCAGCTGCACCGGGTCGATGCCCGGCACCGGCACGTGCGCGCCGATGCGGTAGACGATCAGCGCGCCCAGCAGGAAGAGCAGCCGGCGCTTCAGATCGCCGAACTTCCCCGACAGCCCGAGCAAGCTTTCCTGAGCCAATTCCTATCCCTCGACGCTGCCGCCCGCCGCTTCGATGGCGGCGCGCGCCCCCTTGGTGACGGCGAGCCCGCGCACCGTCAGTTTCTTTTCGAGTTTTCCGGCGAGAATGATCTTGGCCGCCTTGGTCTTGTTGGCGACGAGCCCCGCCTGCTTCAGGGCAGCCAGGTCGACCTGATCGCCCGTCACCTTGTTCAGCGCCCGCAGGCGCACCTCCACGGTGTCATCGCGGGTGAGCGACGTGAAGCCGCGCTTGGGCAGGCGCCGCGCGAGCGGCATCTGCCCGCCTTCGAAACCCACCTTGTGATAGCCGCCGGAGCGCGCCCGCTGACCCTTGTGCCCGCGACCCGCCGTCTTGCCGATGCCGCTGCCCACCCCGCGTCCCACGCGCTTGCGTGCCTGCTTGGCGCCCGGCGCCGGCTTGATCTGATTGAGCCGCATTACGTTTCCACCTTGAGCAGGTAACCGACCTTGTTGATCATTCCGCGCAACGCAGGGGTGTCCTCCAGCTCCACGGTCTGATGACGCCGCCTGAGCCCCAGGCCGCGCACGGTGGCGCGGTGCGATTCACGAGTGCCGATGACACTGCGGACAAGCGTCACCCGCACTTTCTTCCCTGCCGCGGGCTTGTTCGCGATTTCGGACTGGGTCGCCTTGTCTTTTTTCGCCATGATCAGCCCAGAATCTCTTCCACGCTTTTTCCGCGCTTCATCGCGATCTCGGCCGGGGTGCTCATGGCCGACAAGCCGTTGAGCGTGGCCCGTACCACGTTGTACGGGTTGGTCGACCCCAGGCACTTGGCGAGCACGTTGGTCACGCCCATGACTTCGAAGACCGCGCGCATGGGGCCGCCCGCGATGATGCCGGTGCCTTCCGAGGCGGGCTGCATGAACACCTTGGCCGCCCCGTGCTGGCCGACCACCGCGTGCTGCAACGTGCCGCTCTTCAGGCTGACCTTGAACATCTTGCGGCGCGCTTCGTCCATCGCCTTCTGCACGGCCACCGGAACCTCGCGCGCCTTGCCCTTGCCCATTCCGATTCCGCCGTCACCGTCGCCCACCACGGCGAGCGCGGCAAAACCCAGCACGCGGCCGCCCTTCACCACTTTGGTGACCCGGTTCACCGCAACCATCTTTTCGCGCAGGCCGTCGCCGCGCTCTTCCGTTTGCACCTGCATCTTGGCCATGATTCTCGCCTCAGAATTTCAGTCCGGCCGCGCGCGCGGCCTCGGCCAACGCCTTGACCCGCCCGTGGTACTTGAAGCCGGAGCGGTCGAAGGCGACCTGCTCGACGCCTTTGGCTTTCGCCTTCTCGGCGATGCGCCGGCCAACCAGCGCCGCCGCCTTGATGTTGCCGCCGTGGGCGATCTGGCCGCGAATCTCCGGCTCCAGCGTCGAGGCCGCCGCCAGCACTCTGGCCGACGGATCGATGACCTGTGCGTAGATGTGACCGTTCGAGCGATACACCGACAGGCGCATCGCCCGCAACTGCGCGATCTTCAATCGGGTCTGACGCGCCCGGCGCTGCCGGGCCAGTTTCTTGTCGATCATGACAACCCCGTCTACTTCTTCTTCGTTTCCTTGAGCACCACCCGCTCGTCGGCGTAACGGATGCCTTTGCCCTTGTACGGTTCTGGCGGACGCACGTTGCGAATCTCGGCCGCGACCTGCCCCACCAGCTGGCGATCGATGCCCTTCAGCACGATGTCGGTCTGGCTCGGCGTTTCCACCTTCACGCCCTTGGGCATCTGCTGGACCACCGGGTGCGAATAGCCGACGCTCAGGTTGAGCTTGTCACCCTGCGCCTGGGCTCGATAGCCCACACCAACCAGAGCCAGCTTCTTCTCGAAGCCCTTGGTGACGCCACGTACCATGTTGTTGACGATCGCGCGCAGCGTGCCCGACATGGCGTTGGCCTCCCGCGAATCGTTACGGGTGACGAACACGACCCTGTCACCCTCACGCCTGGCTTCCACCAGGGGGCTCACGCGCTGGGTGAGCGTGCCCAGGGGGCCCTTGACCGAGATCTGGTTCGCCGCGACCGTGACCTCCACGCCGCCCGGGATGGATATCGGAGCCTTGCCGATGCGTGACATTTCGTTGTGCTCCGTCGTCGAGTTCAGGCCACGATGCACAGCACTTCGCCGCCCACTCCGGTGGCGCGCGCCTTGCGGTCGGTCATCACGCCTCTGGAGGTCGACACGATGGCCACCCCCAGCCCGTTCATGACCTGCGGGATCTCCTTGGCCGGCTTGTAGATGCGCAGCCCGGGCCGGCTCACGCGCTCGATGCGCTCGATGACCGGCTTGCCCGCGTAGTACTTGAGCCCGATCTCCATGACGCGCTTGTTGTCCTCGGCGTGCACCCTGAAGTCTTCGATGTAGCCCTCGTCCTTGAGCACCTGGGCGATGGCTGCCTTGAGCTTGCTGGCGGGAACGACGACCGTTGTCTTTTCGGCGCGCTGCGCGTTGCGAATCCGCGTCAGCATGTCGGCGATGGGGTCACTCATGCTCATGCGACTTCTCCTGCTACCAGCTGGCCTTGATCACGCCCGGGACCTCGCCTCGCAGCGCGATCTCGCGCAGCTTGTTGCGCCCAAGACCGAACTTGCGAAACACCCCGCGCGGGCGCCCCGTGAGCGCGCAGCGGTTGCGCAGCCGCACCGGGCTGGAATTACGTGGCAGCTTCTGCAGCCGGGCGCGCGCCGCGGCGCGTTCCTCCTCCGGCATTTTGCTGTTGTTGATGATCGCCAGAAGTTCCGCGCGCTTCGCGGCGAACTTTTCGACCGCCTGGCGGCGTTTGGCTTCCCTGTTCACCAACGCGAGTTTTGCCATTGACAACCTCAGTTCCTGAACGGAAAACGGAACGCGGACAGCAGCGCCTTGGCTTCCGCGTCGGACTTGGCCGTGGTCGTGATCGTGATGTTCAAGCCCCGCAGCGCATCGATCTTGTCGTATTCGATCTCGGGGAAGATGATCTGTTCCTTCACGCCCATGTTGAAATTCCCCCGCCCGTCGAACGAGCGCGAGGAAACGCCCCGGAAATCTCGGATGCGCGGGATGGCAATGCTGACCAGCCGGTCGAGAAACTCGTACATGCGATGGCTGCGCAGCGTGACCATGCAGCCGATCGGATAGCCTTTGCGGATTTTGTAGGCCGCGATCGACTTGCGCGCCTTGGTGACGACCGGTTTCTGGCCGGCGATCCTGGTCATGTCCGCGGCGGCGTTCTCCAGGATCTTTTTGTCGTTGACCGCCTCGCCCACACCCATGTTCAGCACGATCTTCTCGATCCGCGGTACCTGCATGACGCTCTTGTAGCCGAACTGCTTCATCAGCTCGGGCACGACCGTCTCGCGGTAATAGGTCTGCAGCCGCGCGGGCTGCGGCGGGGCGGAGATCTTTTCCTGCTTCCTGGGCGTCGTTTCCCTCTCCTTGGCAGCCGCGTCCTTGCCTGCGCCCGCCTCCTTGGGCTTCGCCGCGACGTCCTTGGATTTCGGCTGCGCGGCTTTGGACTTGGCCGTTTCCTTGGGTTCCTTTGCCATGGATCGATTCCTCGCGGGAGCTTATTGGGCCTCGAGCATTTCGCCGTTGGAGCGGAAGACGCGAACCTTGCGACCGTCCTCTAGGCGTTTGACGCCGACCCGGTCTGCCTTCTGGGTCGCGGGGTTGAAGATGGCCACATTCGAGACGTGAATGGGCATTTCCTTGTCCACGATGCCCCCGGTGGTGCCCTTCATCGGATTGGGCTTCTGGTGCTTCTTGACGCGATTGACACCCTCGACCACTAGGTAGTCCTCGCTCACCACGCGCAGCACGGTGCCGCGCTTGCCTTTGTCCCGGCCGGCAATGACCACCACCTCGTCGCCTTTGCGGATCTTGCGCATGACTGACCGCTCTCCCTACAGGACTTCCGGCGCGAGCGACACGATCTTCATGAAGCGCTCGGTGCGCAGCTCGCGGGTCACCGGGCCGAAGATGCGGGTGCCGATCGGCTCCAGCTTGTTGTTGAGCAGCACGGCGGCGTTGGAATCGAACTTGATGATCGACCCGTCCTGACGGCGCACGCCGGACGCGGTCCGCACCACTACGGCGTGATAGATCTCGCCTTTCTTCACGCGGCCGCGCGGGGCAGCGTCCTTGACGCTGACCTTGATCACATCGCCGATGCCGGCATAGCGCCGCTTGGAGCCGCCCAGCACCTTGATGCACATCACCGAACGCGCCCCGGTGTTGTCGGCGACATCCAGCCGAGTTTGCATTTGAATCATATATTTATCTCTTCTTCCAACTTCGCCCGCCGCTTGTTCGACAGCCTTGGCAGGCCAGTTTTGGAACCCGTCCGGGTCGGAGCCGGCCTCGCTCTCACCCAAGGCGCGGCGAAAAGGGCGGCATTCTATAAGCTAAGTGCCGTCCAGACAAGGCTTTCAGACCTGTTTAGCCTTCTCCACCAACCGCGTCACGCGCCAGGACTTGGTCTTCGACAGCGGGCGCGATTCCTCGATCACGACCACGTCGCCCTCCTTGTATTCGTTGTTCTCGTCGTGCGCGTGGTACTTCTTCGACTTGCGCACGAACTTGCCGTACAGGGGATGCGCAACCTTGCGTTCGACCAGGACAGTGACCGTTTTGTCCATCTTGTCGCTCACCACCCGACCGGTCAGGCGCCGCCGCGCCGCGCGCCGCTGCTCGCTCATGCCTTCCTCGCCTTCTCGTTCAGAATCGTGCGCACGCGGGCGATGTCCCGCCGCACCTTCTTCAGCTCGCTGGTATTGGTGAGCTGCTGGGTGGCGAGCTGCATGCGCAGCGAGAAGCGGGCCTTCAGCAGCTCGTCGAGTTCCTTGTTCAGCTCCGCACCGCTCTTGGAGCGCAGTTCAGTGGCTTTCATCGCTCTTACCCCATGTGCCTTTGGACGAACGTCGTCTTCAGCGGCAACTTGGCCGCGGCGAGGCGAAACGCCTGGCGCGCGGTGGCTTCGTCCACGCCGTCCATCTCGTACAGGACCTTGCCGGGCTGGATCTCGGAGACGAAGAACTCCGGATTGCCCTTGCCGTTGCCCATGCGCACCTCCGCGGGCTTCTGCGAAACCGGCTTGTCGGGGAAGATCCGGATCCAGATCCGGCCGCCGCGCTTGATATGGCGCGTCATCGCCCGGCGCGCCGCTTCGATCTGGCGCGAGGTCAGCCGACCGCGCTCGATAGCCTTCAGCCCGTACTCGCCGAAGGAAACCTTGGCCCCGCGCGTGGCCACGCCATAGTTGCGCCCCTTCTGATACTTGCGGTACTTGGTTCTAGCTGGCTGCAGCATTTCTCGCTCCCCGCCTGGACGGTCTCTTCTCCGGTTGCGCTTCCGGCGTCTGCGGCGCGGCTACCGGCTGATCGCCGCGCGCCATGACCTCGCCCTTGAAGACCCAGACCTTGATGCCGATGACGCCGTAGGTGGTCTTGGCCTCCGAGAACCCGTAGTCGATGTCGGCGCGAAGCGTATGCAGCGGCACCCGGCCCTCGCGGTACCACTCGGTGCGCGCGATCTCGATGCCGTTGAGCCGTCCCGCGCTCATGATCTTGATGCCCTGGGCTCCCAAGCGCATGGCGTTCTGCATTGCGCGCTTCATCGCCCGACGGAACATGATCCGCTTCTCCAGCTGCTGGGCGATCGAATCGGCGATCAGCTGGGCATCGAGTTCCGGCTTGCGCACTTCTTCGATGTTGACGTGCACCGGCACGCCCATGAGCTTCTGCAGCTCACCGCGCAGGTGCTCGATGTCCTCCCCCTTCTTGCCGATCACCACGCCCGGGCGGGCGCTGTGGATGGTGATCCTGGCGTTCTTGGCCGGCCGCTCGATCACGACCCGGCTCACCGCCGCGTGCGCCAGCTTCCCGCGCAGGAAGTCGCGCACCTTGATGTCCTCCTGCAGCATGGCGGGAAAGTTCTTGCTGGTCGCGTACCAGCGCGAAGTCCAGTTCCGGTTCACCGCCAGCCGGAAGCCGATCGGATTGATCTTCTGTCCCATGCTTATTCCTTCGCTCCGTCGCCGACCGTGACGAAGATGTGGCAGGTCGGCTTGGTGATCTTGAAAGCCCGGCCCTTGGCCCGCGGCATAAAGCGCTTGAAGCTCGGGCCGTGCTCGACCAAGATCCTGGTGACTTTCAGTTCGTCGATGTCCGCGCCGTCGTTGTGTTCGGCGTTGGCAATGGCCGACTCGAGCACCTTGCGGATGATCTTGGCACCCTTCTTCGGGCTGAACTTCAGAATGTTCAGCGCGCGGTCGACCGGCAACCCCCGGACCTGATCGGCGACCAGTCGGCCTTTCTGCGCCGACAGGCGCACGCCTCGCAATACGGCAGAAGTTTCCATCCTAGTCACTCCTCTGGCGCCCTACTTCTTCGGCGCGGCCGCAGCCGGGGTCAGCGTCGCCTTCTTGTCGGCGGAGTGCCCCCTGAAGGTGCGGGTGAGCGCGAACTCGCCCAGCTTGTGCCCGACCATGTTCTCGGTCACGTAGACCGGCACATGCTGCCGGCCGTTGTGCACGGCAATGGTGAACCCGACGAAGTCCGGCAGGATGGTCGAGCGGCGCGACCAAGTCTTGATCGGGCGCTTGTCGTTGGTGGCCCGCGCGGCGTCGATCTTCTTCATCAGGTGATGATCGACGAACGGACCCTTCTTGACTGAACGGGACATGGCGATGACCTCTTACTTCACGTGGCGCGAGCGCACGATCATGCTCTGCGTGCGCTTGTTCTTGCGCGTCTTGTAGCCCTTGGTGAGCGTGCCCCATGGGCTGACCGGGTCGCGCTTGGTGCCGGTGCGGCCTTCGCCGCCGCCGTGTGGGTGATCGATCGGGTTCATCGCCACGCCGCGCACGGTCGGGCGCACGCCGCGCCAACGCATCGCTCCGGCCTTGCCGATCTGGCGCAGGTTGTGTTCTTCATTGCCCACTTCGCCGATCGTGGCACGGCAGTCCACATGCACTTTGCGGATTTCACCCGAGCGCAGCCGTAATTGGGCATAGGCGCCCTCGCGCGCCAGCAGCTGAACCGACGTGCCTGCGGAGCGCGCGAGCTGCGCGCCCTTGCCTGGCTGCATTTCCACGCAGTGCACGGTGGTGCCCACCGGGATGTTGCGCAGCGGCAGCGCGTTGCCGGTCTTGATCGGCGCCTCCGGGCCGCTGACCACCTCCTGTCCGGCCGCGAGCCCCTTGGGTGCGATGATGTAGCGGCGCTCGCCGTCGGCGTAGCACAGCAGCGCGATGTTGGCGCTGCGATTCGGGTCGTACTCCAGCCGCTCGACCTTGGCGCTGATACCGTCCTTGTTGCGACGAAAGTCGATCAGCCGGTAATGCTGCTTGTGCCCGCCGCCCTGGTGACGGATCGTGATGTGGCCATGGCTGTTGCGTCCGGCTTTGCTGGTCTTGTGCTCGGTCAGCTTGTCCAGCGGCCTGCCCTTCCAGAGATCCCGGTTGACCACCTTGATGACACCGCGCCGGCCGGCCGAAGTCGGTTTGAGTTTGACGAGCGCCATCTACTTGGCCTCCCCTGCTGCAAAGTTGATCTCCTGTCCGGGCTTGAGGCAGACGTAGGCCTTCTTCCAGTTGCGGCGCCGTCCGACGAAGCGTCCGAAACGCTTCTCCCTGCCCTTGACGTTGGCGACCTGCACGCTTTGCACCTGAACCTTGAACATCAGTTCCACCGCCGCCTTGATTTCGGGCTTGGTAGCATCCTGCGCAACGCGGAACACGACCTGCTCGTTCTTGTCGGCGACAAAGGTGCTCTTCTCCGAAACCACCGGCGCGAGCAGCACCTGCATCAGGCGCTGCGCCGGGTATTTTCTGGCGGCCGTCATGACAGCATCTCCTCGATCCGCGCCATCGCGCCTTTGGTAATCAGCGTGTTCTCGAAGCGCAACAGGCTGACCGGATCGGCCTGGCCGGGATTGACCACCAGTACGTTGGGCAGATTGCGCGAGGAAAGGTAGAGGTTCTGATCCAGCGAGTCAGTGATCAGCAGCAGGCTCTGGAATCCCATGCCCTTGACCTTCTGCGCCAGGACCTTTGTCTTCGGCGCCTCGACCCTGAAACTGTCGATGACCGCCAGACGTCCTTCCCGCGCCAGCTGCGACAGAATGGAAGCCATGCCGGCGCGGAACATCTTGCGGTTGACCTTGTGGCTGAAGTTTTCCTCCGGGCTGGAAGGAAAGATCTTGCCGCCGCCGCGCCACAGCGGGCTGCCGGCGAAACCGGCGCGCGCGCGCCCCGTGCCCTTCTGGCGCCAAGGCTTGCGATGCGAGCGGTTGACGTCTCCGCGCGCCTTCTGGGCGCGCGTGCCCTGGCGCGCGTTCGCCAGATAGGCGGTCACCACTTGGTGAACCAGCGCCTCATTGAATTCGCGACCGAACAACGCGTCGGAAGCCTGCACGCGCGAGGTTTCCCGACCGTTATCGTCGATGAGCTTCAGTTCCATCTTTCACCCCTGCGCCTTGACCGCGGGACGCACGATCACGTCCGTGCCTTCCGCGCCCGGCACCGCGCCCTTGACGAGCAACAGCTGGCGTTGCGCGTCGATGCGCACGATCTGCAGGTTCAGCACGGTGCGCTGAACGTCGCCCAGATGCCCCGGCATGCGCTTGCCCGGAAACACCTTGGCCGGCGACTGGTTCATGCCGGTCGATCCGGGCTTGTTGTGCGAGATGGAATTGCCGTGGCTCGCGCGATTGGACGAGAAATGATGGCGCTTGATGACGCCGGCGAATCCCTTGCCCTTGCTCGTCCCGGTGACGTCGACGTACTGGCCCACCGTGAAGATATCCACGCCGATCTGGCCGCCGACCTTGAAGCCGGCCAGATCCTGCTCGGCAACGCGAAACTCCTTGAGCACGCGCCCGGCCTCCACCGCCGCCTTGGCGAAGTGGCCGGCGAGCGGCTTGGACACCCGATTCGGGCGGCGGCTGCCGAAGGCGACCTGCACCGCGGCGTAGCCGTCGACTTCGGGCGTCTTGATCTGGGTGACACGGTTGTTCGACACGTCCAGCACCGTGACCGGGACGGCATCGCCGTCCTCGGTGAACAGCCGGGTCATGCCGACCTTGCGACCGACAAGTCCTAAACTCATTCTTTGTTCCCTCATCCAGAGGCGCCAGCTGCAATTGGCCGGCTGCTAATAAAGATCGTTGACGGGACACGGGTGAGCGGCGACGTGCGAGAAGAGCCTGGCTCCGCCACCTATTCACTCCTCACCGGTCACTCGTCACCGCCCTCACAACTTGATCTCCACATCCACCCCGGCCGGCAGGTCGAGCTTCATCAGCGCGTCGACGGTCTTGTCGGTCGGATCGATGATGTCCATCAGGCGCAGATGCGTGCGGATCTCCAGTTGGTCGCGCGAAGCCTTGTCGATGTGCGGCGAGCGCAACAGATTGAACCGCTCGATGCGCGTCGGCAATGGAACAGGGCCCCTTACCACGGCGCCCGTGCGCTTGGCCGTCTCGACGATCTCCAGCGCCGACTGGTCGATCAGCCGGTAGTCAAACGCCTTGAGGCGAATTCGGATCTTCTGGTTCTGCATGTGGACGTTTCCGTGATTAAGTGAATGGTGATTCAGTGATTGCCTCGATCACTCGGGCTCTGGCAACTCAATCACGTCATCATTCAATCACTCGATGACTTTCGCCACCACGCCGGCGCCCACGGTGCGCCCGCCCTCGCGAATGGCAAAGCGCAAGCCCTCCTCCATCGCAATGGGCTGGATCAGACTCACCGTGATCTGCACATTGTCCCCGGGCATGACCATCTCCGTG
>DATMAN010000019.1 GCA_035560005.1 Burkholderiales bacterium
GAAGACTTCCTCGACAAGAAGGACGACGACAAGCCGGTGAGGAATTCAGCGCAGCGCGCGGGCCGGCAATAGGTCCGGGCGCACTCTCAGAAGGGAATCCCGACTCGCGCAGCCGGCGCATTCACTGCATCGAGCACAGCCAGATCAGCACGCCCCCTTCTCCTCTAGGCGGTGCTTTCGCGCTGAACTACCACCCTGCGGCTCAGCGCTATGAACATCTCGACCGTGCCCGAGTCGCTCAGCCGGTGCGGCTGCGAGGTGAGGGCGGCGCGATGCTTCGTTTCTTGGCCTGTCTGGGCGCCGGATGCGCCTCGTCGTGGATCACTTGACAGGCGCGGCACTAGGATCTTGCTCTCGTGCGCCACGATCAGTCCGTCCGAGTCAGCGAGGTGGCAATGCGCGCAACTCACCTTGCCCATGCCGCGGATGATGCCCTTGCGGCAGTGAACCCCCTTGCGCAGGCTCTTCGCCCGGACAGAAGGCGCAAATCTTGACCACTTGCAACGTCGCCTTGCGCCTCAATCCGACAGACTGGGATGCCACAGCGCGCCGATCACCGAACCCGTCATCAGGGTGGCCAGCGTGCCCGAGACGATGGACCGGAAACCGAGCGCGACCACCTCGCCGCGCCGTTCCGGCACCAGGGTGGACAGTCCGCCGATCATGATGCCAAGGCTGCCCAGGTTGGCGAATCCGCACAGCGCATAAGTGAGGATGAGCCGGCTCCTCGGTTCGAGGGCCTCCGGCGGCAGTTGCGCCAGCTCGAGATAGGCGACCAACTCGTTGAGGATGACCTTCGTGCCCAGCAACTGTCCCGCTGTCACGCACTCCGACCACGGCAGGCCCGAAAGCCACGCAAGCGGGGCCATGAGATAGCCGAACAGCCGCTGCAAGGTGAGCGATGAGCCGCCCCACGGGGGCAGCAGCGCGAGGACCTGGTTCGCCAGGCTGACCAGGGCGACGAACACGATGAGCATGGCCACGATGCTGATCAGCAGTTGTGCGCCTTGGGCGGTTCCACGGGTGATCGCGTCGACGGCGCTTTGCGCCGGCTCCGGCTCGACCAGCTTCCCCGCAACCCCGGGGGCCTCGGGTGGGATCATCACTGTGGCGATCATGACCGCGGCGGGCACGCTGATGACCGAGGCGATCAGGATCTGTCCGAGGGCGTCCGGAATTACCGCCTTGAGCATGCTCGCGTAGAGCACGAGCACCGTGCCGGCGATGGTGGCCATGCCCGCGGTCATCAGGGCAAAGAATTCGGAACGGCTCATGTGCCTGAGATAGGGCCTCACCAGCAGCGGCGCTTCCACCATCCCGACGAAGACATTGACCGCGGCCCCCAGACCCAGCGCCCCGCCGATGCCCAGGCTGCGCTCCAGCAGCCAGGCGAATCCCCTGACCACGAGCGGCAGGATCTTCCAGTAGAAGAGCAGCGCGGAGAGCGCGCTCATGACAAGCACGATCGGCAGCGCGCGCAAGGCGAGCACGAAGGCAGCGCCGGGATAGGGCTCCGCAAAAGGCAGCGCGGCGCCGCCGAGGTAGCCGAACACGAACGAGGTGCCGGCCCGGGTCGCGCGCTCCAGCGCCAGGAGCCCGTCGTTGAGCGCGACAAAGGCATCTTTCAGCCCGGGAAGGTAGAGCAGCGCCGCAGCGAGCATGAACTGCAAAGCGACTCCGGCCACGACGATGCGCAGCGGAAATCGGCTCCGGTGCTCCGACAGCAGCCAGGCGATACCGACGAAGACGGCTAGACCGAACAGACTTTGAACGACGCCCAACCCTGTCATCGCGGGCCGGTCCACGCAGCAGTGGCGACCGCAGCATCATAAGGCGGCCGGGCGGTGAACGGATGAGGGCAGCGCCCCGTCGCCTTCGCCGGTCCTTCGGCCGCACGCGGCCCGCGCGCCTTGACGGTGTCATCGAAGGGGCGCGTAATGCGCGGCATGTCGCAGAGGGTCGTGGAAATCGGCATCCGAAAGCTGCGCGTCTGGCCGCAGCGGCAGGGGCTCACCCCGCTCGACGAGCCATCGATCAAGCTCACCCGCTTTCATGACACCGCACACTACCACCCGGCGCTCAAGCGCCGGGTCCTGGAGCTGCGGGAGGATTCCCACTTCCGGGACTACATCTTTCACGGCGGCTGCGGAACGAAGGTGCGCTGGATCGATCGCTGGGCGCGTCTGGAGACGGATTTGATCCACGCTCGCGCGCTTGCGTTGTTCAAAGAGGTGTACGGCCAGCCGCCGGTGGTGGACGACAGCTGGGCGAGCGTCTATGAGAAGGGCGACTACTGCATGCCCCACAGCCACTGCCGTTCGGTCGCCAGCGTGCTGTACGTGCTCGACCCGGGCGACCAGGACCCGACCGATCGCACCAGCGGAAGGTTCTGCTTCGCCGACCCGCGCATCGCGGCGTGCTGCCAGAACGAGCCCGGTCGCATGACCGAACTGCTCACACCGACGCTGGAGGAGGGCTCGATGATGATCTTTCCCAGCGAATGGGTCCACCTGGTGACGCCTTACGCGGGAACCCGCCCGCGCATCACGCTTTCGTGGAACATCCACGTCCGCGCACTGCCCGGCGCGCCTGGCGATTACTTCCGCCGCTAAGGGGCGCTCGCACCCAGCTACGACGGGTACTTCCGGCCGAGTTCCTCGACCTGAACCGGCGTGAGGATCTTAAGCTTGTTTCCACGCAGCATCAGGTAGAGCTTGGCGGTCTCTTCGAGCTCTTCGGTGGCGTAGACCGCGGTTTCGAGATCCCTGCCCGCAACCACCGGGCCGTGATTGGCGAGCAGCACCGCGTGGTGCTTGCCCGCCACCTCGCGCACGGCATCGGCCAGCGCAAGGTCGCCGGGCGCATAGTAGGGCAGCAGCGCGAGCCTGCCGACCTTCATGACGTAATAGGCGGTAATCGGCGGGATCGGCTCCCCGGGGTCCACGTCTGCCAGCACCGAAACGGCGACCGAATGGGTCGAGTGCAGATGCACGACGGCGCCGGCGGCAGGGCGCTCGGCATACATCGACAGATGCAGGAAAGCCTCCTTCGTCGGCTTGTCGCCCGAGATCAGCGCACCCTCGGCACTGACCTTGGAAAGCCTCGCCGGATCGAGCCGCCCGAGGCACGTGTTCGTCGGCGTCATGAGCCAGGTTCCGTCCTCGCTGCGGGCGCTGATGTTTCCCGAGCTGCCCGCTGTCAGCCCGCGGTCGAACATCGACTTGCCGAACCAGCAGATTTCCTCTCTCAGTTTGGTTTCGTTCATATCAAGTCAAAGTAAAGCTTTCACCGCGGAGGACGCAGAGGACGCTGAGGAACACCAAGATGAGAAATAAGAGCTTGTGTTGAAGGTATGAACCATGGTCACGGCTGCCAGCCTTCAATTTTCTTGTCGATGCATCTTCACGGTCCAACCCCGTACTTCACGTTTCCTTTTCCTGCCTTTCCTCTGCGTCCTCCGCGGTGAGCGCTTTGCTTCGTAGCCGATCGAAGGCCTTGGTGAAGAAATCAGGGGCGCCGAAGTTGCCCGACTTCAGCGCAAGCGCGAGCGTGGGCTGGCCGATGGAGAAAGTCCAGGGCACGCCGGGATCGATTTCTTCTCCGATGAAGAGGCCCTGGACGCCCAACGCGCCGACCACGGCGCCGGAAGTCTCTCCGCCCGCGACCACCAGTCGCCGCACGCCGAGCGTCACGAGGTCCTTCGCGATCCGGCCGAGGGTTTCTTCCACCACCGCGCCGGCGTGTTCTCGCCCCAGCTTCTCCTGCGCCGCGCCGACCTGCTCCGGCGTCGCGGTCGAGTAAATCAGCACGGGCTTCTCGCCCAACCGCGGCTTCGCCCATTCGATCGCCTCACTGGCGACATCGCGCCCCTGCGCAATCGAAGTCGGGTCGATCCGGAAGGCTTCATGCGTCTTCTTCATCGCTTCCACCTGTCCCTGCGTGGCAACCGAGCAGCTGCCCGAAAGCACCGCTGCCGCGCCCGAAACCCTGGGCAGGGCGTAGGACTGGCCGGCCTTGAGCAGGCCCCGCCGGATGAAGTTGGCCGGCAGCCCCATCGCCATGCCGGAACCGCCGGTGACGAGCTTCATGTCGGCGCAGGCCTCACCCAGGGTCAGCAAGTGCTCGTCGGTGATCGAATCCAGAATGGCATGGCGGATGCCTTGGCTTTTGAGCTGCTCGAACGCATTGCGCACCGCTTCAACGCCTTTAACGACGGTCGCATAAGGCACCAGGTCGACCTTGTGCTTGCACTGGCGTTGCAGCACGCGCCGCAGCGAGGGATCGGTCATGGGCGTCAAAGGATGATGGCGCATGCCCGATTCCGACAGCAGCACTTCGCCGACGAACAGATACCCCTGATACACGGTGCGCTTGTTGGTCGGAAAGGCGGGGTTGAACACGGTAAAGCGTTCGCCGAGCGCATCGAGCATCGCCTCGGCGACCGGACCGATGTTGCCCTGGTCGGTTGAGTCGAAGGTCGAGCAGTACTTGAAATAGAACTGGCGCGCGCCCCTCGCCCTCAGCCAGTCGAGCGCCGCCAGCGACATCTCGATCGCTTCGCGGGCCGGATTGCTGCGGGATTTCAGCGCGACGATGATCGCGTCGCAGTCGGGCACATCGAGCTCGCGACGCGGGACGCCGAGCAGCTGAATTGCGCGCATGCCCGCCTTGACGAGCGTGTTGGCGAGGTCGGTGGCGCCGGTAAAGTCGTCGGCCACGCAGCCGAGCAGCAAAGCCATGGGATCGATTCCCCGCAAAGGTGCGCGCCCGCGGGCGCGCCGCCGTCGCGGGGCGTTAGGTTATAGTTTGTGCGTCAAAGTCTACACCGAGACCCGCGCCGTGGCCTTCGCCGACAACCTGAAGAAGATTCCGCCGGTCACGCACGTCGAGAAGCTGGAGCTGTTACGGCCGGACGGCAGTGTCGAGGCCACGATCGAGAACAAGCAGGGGCAGGCCGGTTCGCTGGCGGTGTATTCTTACCTGGCGGCCAAATATGGCATGGTGCACGCCGATGCCGCGGCCGAAGGGCTGGAGCTCTACGGCGAACATGCAGCGGATGCCAGAGCCAATCCCGGCAAGCATCCGAACATCGACCGGCTGCTCAGAATCTCGGAACGCAACCTGCGCTTTACCGCCCGCGTGACCTTCAAGAAGAAGTAGCCGGGCGACGTCGCTCCGGCTAGCGCGGCCGGCAGAGCTGCTCGTCCAGATAAGCGACGATCCTGGTGCGCTCCGCACGGTCGGGCGCGTGATGCCGCGCCAGCACGCGCAGCAGATGTTCTCGGCACTCCCGGCCCGCGCGTCCGGCAAGCCGCTGGCCCACTTCGCTCAGCGTGTGGCAAGCCAGGCAGCGCTCGTTGAACGCCGCCGGATCGTTGCGGCGATCGGCGCAGCCGGCTGCCGACATCGCGAGTCCCAGAGCGATCGGGGCGAGTCGGGATGATCGGAACATGCTACTCCTGAAGACCGCGCCTGGCGTGGGTGGCATGCAGCACACAAGGAGCGCAAAAGGGCGGTCGACTGCCCCAATGGTGGCAGCGTTTGCCCGGGCTCGGGTTGACGTGGATCAGATCACGCGCGCCGCGCCCAGCCTACGTGTTGGGGCAGGCGTGTAGCTCCCGCGGTCGGGCGTGCGTGACACAGTCGAGTCCGGCCGGGCTTCGCCGTCCCGCTGACGGGCGCGGCTACAATCCGCCCATGGACGAGTCGGTTATCCGCGCGATGGCGAAATGGCCGAACGTGCCGGCCGTCTACGGCTGGCTCGAGCTCGACCGGCGAGGCAACTGGCTGATCAAGGGCGAGCGCATCGGCAATCCGGCCGTAATCGACTTCATTGGCCGCAACTACGCGTGCGACGAGCGCGGCCGCTGGTTCTTCCAGAACGGTCCGCAAAGGGTGTTCGTCAGGCTGGCCTACCTGCCGTTCGTCTTGCGCACGGCGGGGGGAAATGCGTTCCGGCTCGTGGCGCACACGGGGCAGGCGCTGGAGCATGCGAGCGGCGCATGGCTGGACGAGAACGGCGTTCTGATCGTGCGCTGGGCTGCAGGGGTGGGTGCGGTAATCGACCGCGACCTCGGAGAAGTCAGCAAGCATTTCACCGACTCCCTGGGCCGACCCGTTTCCGACGAGGAACTGGCGAAAGCGCTCGAGGCGGAATCGATCCGCCGGCGTGCCGGCTTCTGGTTCGACTACGGCGGGGAAAGGCTGCCCGTGGGACGCATGCGTTCCGATCAGGCGCCACAAAAGTTCGGCTTCTACGCCGATCCCCGGCCAGCCCCTGGCGAGCCCGAGTGCTAGCGACTCGGGCAAAGCCGCACAACAAGATCGCAACGCAAGGCTCGCAAGGCAGCGAAGGCCGCAAAGACAGACAGCGAAACCGCCCAAGCGCAGGGCTACGCCGGCTGAGCGGCTGCTTGCCGCCGGGCGGCGGGCTCCAATGCCGGGGATTGTCGGGCTCCGCCGGGCGTTGCCGCACCGAAAAGTTGCTGTTGCACTGTCTTCGCACCGGCGTCGATCGCGCGGGCCGGAGCTAGCGAATGCGCTTGCGGGGAAACTCTTCCTCGATCTTGTCCTGGTAATAGCTGACGATCGAGGGTGCGGAGGTGAAGCGCCGGTGCACCTCGGGCGACACCCCGGTGTACTGGTAGATCGAACCGTCGTTGAGCTCGACCTCGAGGACGCGATTGCGTTCGTCGTAGCCCACCGAGCGGATCTTGCTGGAGCTGACCTTCTTCCTGTTCATGGGCCCGCCTTATTCCCTCGCCGCCTATGCTAATCAGTGCAAATTCTTTCACAGCCCGCACCGACCTTGGTAGTTTTGCGGCGATTCTCCCCCACGCTGCGCAAGTGGCGCTCGCGCTTGCGGGCGTCGCGCTGATCGCTGGACGGGGCTTTCGGGCAGTCAGGTGTGTAAAGCATTGGGCCGCCATTCTCCGGCGGCCTTTTTTTGTGGCTTCCGGGCGGGCGCGTGCGAAAAGCCTGGAAGGCTAATCCCCGGGCTCCTGGCGCCGACTGATCGGAGCGTCAACGCTTCGCGGACGACTTCATTGACGAGGCAACAGCCCACCCGATCGTCCGGGCAACCGAACTTGGGCGAACCTTCAGGGGGACAATGCTCGCGGCTCAGGAAACTGGTATCCGTCGCGGATGCAGGCTGCCCGCGAGCATCTTCAGTGGCGCTTAGCTGGGCCGGTTACCCGCTACCGGAAACGGCCAAGCTGCCGGCGCAGAAACGGGCTTCGGCGCCGCTGGAGCCGCGGCGGTCGCGGCTGGCTTTGCCGCCTTCTTCTTGCCAGCCTTCTTCTTGGCCGGCTTTTTCTTCGCCGCTTTCTTCTTGCCAGCCTTCTTCTTGCTCTTCTTCGCCGCTTTCTTCTTCGCTGGCTTCTTCGCGGCCTTCTTCGCGGGCCTCTTCGCCTTGCTCATTTTCTTCGCGGGTTTCTTCGCCTTGCTCGTCTTCTTCCCGCTCTTCTTGGCTGCCTTTCTCTTCATTGCCATTGCTGCGTACCTCCTTGACAGGTTGATGAAAGAAACGGCGCGATCAGGGTTGGCCTCGCGCCGACTGACGACGCGCCCGAACGGCACCCGAGGCGCTGTTCGAGGCTCGCCGAGCAGTTCGAGAACCCGCGGAAAACAAAAAGAATTTCCGCCGGGGAACACTGGGAAAAGAGAAGAGCGACCGGCCCTTGAAGAGGGGCCAGCGCAACCGGCCAGCGGCCGGAAAAACTGCAGGGAAGACGCCGCCTACCGGGAGCCATTACTCCCAGCCAGTCGCGCCACCAACGCTGGATCGCGGGCGCGGGTGTTGTCGGTCGATAGCGCTTCTCGTCGTTTGCCCATCAACTTCCTGTCCGATGCACCGCCGAACTACATCGGCTGGTGCTGGTTGCAGAGATTGCGGCTCTGCCGGTCATGTCGCTGCCGTCCCCCCAAGCAAATCGCGCGCCTCAAGCCAGCCTTCACCGGAAGAGCTTTTTCGCCCCGGTCATCCTCACTCCCAGCTCAGTGCGCCGCCGGTCTGATACTCGGTCACCCGGGTCTCGAAGAAGTTCTTCTCCTTCTTGAGGTCGATCATCTCCGACATCCACGGGAACGGGTTGGCTGCCCCTGGGAACAGCGGGTCGAGGCCGATCTGTTGGCAGCGGCGGTTGGCCACGAAGCGCAGATACTCCTTGAACATCGGCGCGTTCAAACCCAGCACGCCGCGCGGCATGGTGTCTTCGGCGTAGCGGTATTCGAGTTCTACTCCCTTCTGGATCAGCGAGCGCACCTCGTTGCGAAACTCCGACGTCCAGAGCTGGGGATTTTCCATCTTGATCTGGTTGATGAGGTCGATGCCGAAATTGCAGTGCATCGACTCGTCGCGCAGGATGTACTGGTATTGCTCGGCCGCGCCGGTCATCTTGTTCTGCCGGCCGAGCGCCAAGATCTGGACGAAGCCGACGTAGAAGAACAGACCCTCCATGATGCAGGCGAAGACGATCAGGCTCCTGAGCAGCTTCTGGTCGTTCTCCGGCGTGCCGGTCCTGAACGACGGATCGGTCAGGACGTCTATGAAGGGGATCAGGAACTCGTCCTTGTCACGGATGCTGGGAATCTCGTGATAGGCGTTGAAAATCTCGCCCTCGTCCAGGCCGAGGCTCTCCACGATGTACTGGTAGGCGTGAGTGTGGATCGCCTCCTCGAAAGCCTGGCGCAGCAGGTACTGGCGGCACTCGGGCGCCGTGATGTGCCGATAGGTGCCGAGGACGATGTTGTTGGCGGCGAGCGAATCGGCGGTAACGAAGAAACCGAGGTTGCGCTTGACGATGAGCCGCTCGTCCTCGGTCAGCCCGCCGGGGTCTTTCCAGGTGGCGATATCGCGACTCATGTTGATTTCCTGCGGCATCCAGTGGTTCGCGCACCCGGCGAGGTACTTCTCCCAAGCCCACTTGTACTTGAACGGAACCAGCTGATTGACGTCCGCCTTGCCGTTGATGACGCGCTTGTCCTCGATGCGCACCCGGCGGTAGGCGGGATTTGCCGGCTCGACTTCGATCGGGGCCGTGGCGGAAGCAACGCTTGCGGATCCCTTCGGGAACCTCGCGACTCCTGAACTTCCGGCGATGTGATCTTCAAACTGCAGCATCGTTCGCTTCCTTTATAAATGTTATCGGTGGAGTGTCAAGTATTTCTTTGATGTTCGGCTGCCGATGCAGCCCCTTTTTGGCAGTTTCGCTACGCTTTCGCGCCGATGAAGTGCGCCCCCCTCGGGCTCATCAGGTCCTCGTGCGACGGCATGGAACGTCGCGATCTGGCGGCACTGGGCGTCTTGTCACGCCTTGCGCTTGGAGGAAACGCCACCCGCCTTGCCGCGCGTCGCGGCACGCTCACTGGCAGGCCTCGCAGCCCGGATCATCGATCGCGCAGAACTTCGGCTCTGCCAGTGACGCTGACGGTGCGGTCATCGGCGCCGCGGATGCCTGAACCATTCCGCCGTCCGCCGGGACCGCGTTGAGCTGCCCGGCGCGGACCGTCGATTTTTCGGCAGAGGTCGCACCCAGGGTGCGCAGGTAATAAGTGGTCTTCAATCCGCGTTTCCAGGCCAGCTTGTAGATCTCGTCCAACTTCTTCCCGGAAGCCCCCGCCATGTAGATGTTGAGTGACTGAGCCTGGTCGATCCATTTCTGGCGCCGGGCCGCGCATTCGACCAGCCAGGTCGGATCGATCTCGAAGGCGGTTGCATACAGCTTGCGGATGTCCGGCGGGATGCGGTCGATCCTGGCCAGCGAGCCGTCGAAGTACTTCAGATCGGCGATCATCACCTCGTCCCACAAACCCAGTTTCTTGAGGTCGCGAACCAGGTACTCGTTGGTCACCGTGAACTCGCCCGACAGGTTCGATTTGACGTACAGGTTCTGGTAGGTCGGCTCGATCGAGGCCGACACCCCGACGATGTTGGCGATCGTGGCCGTCGGGGCGATGGCAACACAGTTGGAATTGCGCATGCCGTGGCGCCGGATGCGGTTGCGCAGCGCTTCCCAGTCCATCGTGGCCGACACGTCGACCTCGACGTTTCCGCCGCGCTCCTCGGCCAGCGATTTCAGCGTGTCCTGTGGCAGGATGCCCTGCGACCAGAGGGACCCGTCGAACGTGGAGTAGCGGCCGCGCTCCTCGGCCAGCTCGGTCGATGCCCAGTAGGCGTAGTAGCAGACCGCTTCCATGGACCGGTCCGCGAATTCCACCGCTTCCCGCGAGGCGTAGGGAACGCGCATTTCCTGCAGGCAGTCCTGGAATCCCATGATCCCCAGGCCCACCGGGCGGTGCTTGAGATTCGAATTGCGCGCCTTATTGACCGCGTAATAATTGATGTCGATCACGTTGTCGAGCATCCGCATCGCGGTGGACACCGTTTGCTTGAGCTTATCGTGGTCGAGCCGGCCGTCCTTCATGTGGGCGACCAGATTGATCGACCCCAGATTGCAGACCGCGATCTCGGAATCCGACGTGTTGAGGGTGATCTCGGTGCAGAGGTTGGAGCTGTGCACCACGCCGGCGTGCCGCTGCGGGCTGCGGATGTTGCACGGGTCCTTGAAGGTAATCCACGGATGGCCGGTCTCGAACAGCATGCTGAGCATCTTGCGCCACAGCTGGACCGCCGGGATTCTCTTATGGAGCCTGATCTCCCCCCGCAGGGCGCGGTTCTCGTATTCGATGTAGGCCTTTTCGAAGGCCTTTCCGTATTTGTCATGCAGATCGGGGACGTCGGACGGGGAAAACAACGTCCAGTCGCCTCCCTCCATGACCCGTTTCATGAACAGATCGGGGACCCAGTTGGCCGTGTTCATGTCGTGGGTGCGGCGGCGGTCGTCACCGGTGTTCTTGCGCAACTCGAGGAACTCCTCGATGTCGAGGTGCCAGGTTTCCAGGTAGGCACATACCGCGCCCTTGCGTTTGCCCCCCTGGTTCACCGCCACCGCCGTGTCGTTGACCACCTTGAGGAACGGGACCACTCCCTGCGACTTGCCGTTGGTGCCCTTGATGTGGGAGCCCAGAGCCCTCACGGGGGTCCAGTCGTTGCCCAGCCCGCCGGCGAACTTCGACAGCAGGGCGTTCTCCTTGATCGCTTCGTAGATCCCCTCCAGGTCGTCCGAAACGGTGGTGAGGTAGCAGCTCGAAAGTTGCGAGCGGACGGTGCCCGAGTTGAACAACGTCGGCGTGGAACTCATGAAGTCGAAGTTCGACAGGACATGGTAGAACTCAATGGCCCGGGCCTCGCGCTCGACCTCGTTGACGGCGAGACCCATGGCCACGCGCATAAAAAAGGCCTGGGGAAGCTCGATGCGCTGACCATGCACGTGGAGGAAATAGCGGTCATAGAGCGTTTGCAGGCCCAAATAACCGAACTTCAGATCGCGGCTGGCATCGAGCGCTGCGCCGAGCGATTGCAGATCGAACCGGGAGAGGCGCTCGTCGAGCAGTCCGGCTTCGATGCCCTTTTTCACGAAGCTCGGGAAATAATCGGCATAACGGGTGCGCATGTCGGCCTGGCTGACTTCCTCGCCCAGGACTTCGTAGCGCACGCTGTTCAGCAGGAGGCGGGCGGTGACGTAGCTGTAGGCCGGATCCTTCTCGATGAGGGAACGCGCCGCCAGGATGACGGACTTGCGCACCTCTTCCATCGGCACGCCGTCGTAAAGGTCTCGCAGGGTGAGCTGCAGCACATGATCGGCATCCACCGCGCGGCCGAGCCCCTCGCAGGAGTCCTTGATCAGGGCGGCCAGCGCCTCGACGTCGAGCGGGCGCGCGAGACCGCGATCGACCACGTTGATCGCGGGCCGCTGTGCGATTCCCTCCGCCTGCTTCTGGCGCGCCCGCTCGCGAGCGCGCGCCTCACGATACAAGACGTAGGCACGGGCGACTTCGTGCTCCCCGGCTCGCATCAGGGCCAGTTCGACCTGGTCCTGAATGTCCTCGATATGGAAAGTGCCGCCTGCGGGCTGGCGCCGCAGCAGCGCCTGCACCACGGACTCGGTCAGATGCGCAACGACTTCTCGAATGCGCGCTGAAGCCGCGCCCTGACCGCCGTTGACGGCGATGAACGCCTTGGTCATGGCCACCGCGATCTTCGAGGGCTCGAAGCCCACCACCGCCCCGTTGCGACGGATCACCCGGTACTGCGCATAGCGGGTCTCTTCCTGGCGTGCAGCCGTCTCGCCGGCTGGAAAGCCGCTCACGACGGAGGACGAAGAAACGTTGGTGGCCACTTGCATGCTCTCTCCCTCATTACTCTTGTCGCCTGGCGGCAACAACTACGGGGGCCACCGGCGACCACTATATATTGTGTGTGAGGCGATTACGCCACACGAATTCTAGTAGCGTACCGACCTCTGTCAAGCGCTTTCTGCGCTGCCGGCAGGCGCGTTTTGGCAAACAGCGGGACTGGCGAAACGCTGCTGCTCGAAAGCGTTCAGGCGAAGTCGAAGGCGCAGCCGGACACGGCCGGATGGAAGCACGCGGCAATGCGCACGGTGCAAAAGTGGATATCGACGGTGTCGGCGATGTGCCGGGCGTAGCCGCCCGCCATCGTGACGGCGACCGCAACGCCGGCGTCGCGGCACAGCTCCAAGACCAGCCGGTCGCGCGCCGCCAGCCCGCGTTTGGTGAGCGCGAGGCGACCCAGCCGGTCGTCTGCGAACGGGTCGGCGCCTGCCAGATAGATCGCGAGGCCCGCTTGCGCCGCGGACAGCGCCCTGCACAGCCCCCCTTCCAGCGCGGCCAGATACTCTGCATCGCCGGTTGCGTCGGCCAGCTCGATGTCGAGGTCGCTCGGCTGCTTGTGCAGCGGGAAGTTCCTGGCGCAATGGATCGAGAACGTAAACACGCTGGGATCGTCGGCAAAGATGGCGGCGGTGCCGTCGCCTTGATGGACGTCGCAGTCGATGGCGAGCACGCGATGCACCCGTCCCTCGGCCTGCATCGCCAGCGCGGCGATCGCGGTATCGTTGAATACGCAGTAGCCGGCCCCGCGGTCGCGGAACGCGTGATGCGTGCCGCCCGCGAGGCTGACCGCCACTCCCTCCTCCAGCGCGGCGCGGCAGGCCTCGATGGTGGCACCAGCCGAACGGCGCGAGCGCTCCACCATCTGCGGCGTCCAGGGAAAGCCGATACGGCGAATCTCCGCCTCGCTCAATCGCCCGGAGCTCACCCGCCGCACGTAATCCGGGTCGTGCACCCGCAGGATTTCTTCGTCGGTCGCCGCATGCGGCACGCGCAGTGGCTCGCCGCCGGAAAGCCCTGCCGCTTCCACCCGCTCTCTGAGCATCGAATACTTCGCCATCGGGAACCGGTGTCCCCCCGGCAGCGGCAGCACGAACTGGTCCGTGTAGTAAATTCTCACGTCAGAACACCACTGCGAAGGCACTGAAGAGCACAAAGAGCACGAGGAAAAACTGAAGAAGAGAAGACCGGTCGGGAGGAGATCCCGTCGGCTTGTGCAGGTTCAGACACTCCGTTTCGGACCTCTTCGTGTACCTTCGTGTCTTGTGGTCATTACAGTTGTCCGCCATGCCGCTTCGGGTCAGGCAATCGTCTCCCTGAAGCGCGGCCAGTCGAAGAACGGCCCGGGGTCGGTCTTTCGCCCCGCAGGCACCGCGATGTCCGAGTGCCCGACGATGTCCACGATGGGATAGGCCTTCTTCAACGCGCGAGTCAGACGGCCGAGCACTTCATACTGCGCGTCGCTGAACGCAACGTCATCGGCGCCTTCCAGCTCCACGCCGATCGAAAAATCATTGCAACGGCCGCGACCGCGCCATTGCGACTCGCCCGCGTGCCAGGCCCGGCCGGCGCAGGGTACGAACTGGATCAGCTCGCCGTCGCGCCGTATGAAGAAGTGGGCAGACACCTTCAGACCGGCGATCTTGCGGAAGTAAGGGTGTTCCGCCGGGTCGAGGCGGTTGGTGAAGAATCGGATGACCGCGTCGCCGCCGAAATGCCCCGGCGGAAGGCTGATGCTGTGTATGACCAGCAGCTCGATGTCAGAGCCGTGCGGTCGCGCGTCGAAGTTCGGGGAAGGTATCTGGCGTGCCGCGTCGAGCAGGCCGTCGTCCAGACCCCAGATCGCCTTTCGCCTCTGGCCTCCGACCCTTCGCCTCACACCGGTCAGTTGATTCCCAGCCGTTCCATGCGGTAGCGCATCGAGCGGAAGGTGATGCCCAGCAGCTTGGCGGCCGCAGTGCGGTTGAAACGCGTCTTCTCCAGCGCCTCGAGGATCGCTTCTTTCTCCACCCTGTCGAGGTAGTCCTGCAGCGGGTACTTGCCCCCGGCGGCAGCGGCGGGCGCCACGTCCGGAACTTCCGGCGGCGTAAGCTGCAGGTCATCGATCCCGATCACGCCGTCCGCGGACAGCGCGAGCGCCCGTTCCAGCACGTTCTCCAGCTCGCGCACGTTGCCGGGAAAGTCGTACCGGCTCAGCGCTTCCATAGCCTCGGGCGTGACTTCCGGCTTTTTCGTTCCGGCCGAGGCTGCAAGCTTCTCCAGAATGGCGTTGACGAACGAGGGGATGTCCTCCCGCCGTTCGCGCAGGGCCGGCATGCGCAGCTCGATGACGTTGAGGCGGTAGTACAGGTCGTGGCGGAACTTGCCGGCTTCGACCTGTTCGCCCAGCTTCTGGTGGGTTGCGCTGATGATGCGCACGTCGACCGGCTCTTCCTGCGTGGAGCCCACCTTGCGCACCTTCTTTTCCTGGATCGCCCGCAGCAGCTTTACCTGCATCGCCAGCGGCAGATCGGCCACTTCGTCCAGGAACAGGGTCCCGCCGTTGGCCGCCTGGAAGAAACCGTCGCGGTCTGCGTCGGCACCGGTGAACGCCCCCTTGCGATAGCCGAAAAATTCCGACTCCATGAGATTCTCCGGAATCGCCCCGCAGTTCACGGGAACAAAAGGCTTGTCGCGGCGCACGCTCTTGGCATGGATCAGCCGTGCCGCCAGTTCCTTGCCGCTGCCGGATTCGCCGCTGACGTGAACCGGCGCTTCCGAGCGCGCGAGCTTCTCGATCAGATCGCGTACTTGCTGCATGGCGGGCGAATCGCCGATCAGGGCCTGTGCCCCTGCGGGCTTCGCGGCCGCCCCGCCCTGCGGCAGGGACAGTGCCGACTTCACCAGGGTGCGCAACTGCTCCAGTGACACCGGCTTGGCCAGATAGTCGAAGGCGCCCGCCTTGAGCGCGGCCACGGCGTTCTCGGTATTGCCGTGAGCCGTGATCACCGCGACCGGAAGATCGCGATCGTTCTCGGCGATGAAGCGCAGCAGTTCGAGCCCGTCACCGTCCGGCAGGCGCATGTCCGTCAGGCACAGATCGAACGACCCCTCCTGCACCTTCCTCATCGCCTCCTTCAGGGTGGAAGCCCGTTCCACGTCGAGCCCCATCTTCAGAAGCGTCAACTCTAGAAGCTCGAGGATGTCCTCCTCGTCGTCGACAATCAGCACCGAACGCCGATTGGCCGCGCCGGCTTGCTCTTTGCGTCTCACGCTACACCGCTCCTTTGCAGACGATGCTGAACTGCGCGCCCTGCGCCCGCTCGACGTAGTCCAGCGTGGCGCCGTTCGCCTCGCAAATTTCGCGGGCGATGTACAGACCCAGGCCCGTGCCGCTCGAAGCCGTCGTGAAGAATGGCTCGAACAGGTGGCCTCGCAGCGCCTCGGCCACCCCCGGACCGTCGTCGATCACGCTCAATTCTATGGTACCGGTCCGTGGCCCGGTGCGCACGCGCAGGGTCAGACTCCCCTGGCGTTTCTGGCAGTAGCGCAGCGCGTTGCGGCACAGGTTCCACATCACCTGGTTCAGGTGGCTGCGATCGAAGGTAACCACCGGCTCGATCTCGGAGTCGAGCCTGATGACGTTGGACTCCACCTTCTCGATCTCGCAGAACTGATCGACGAATGTCTCGAGATACTCCACCAGGTCGAAAGTCTCGCGCAGCGCCTGGTCGCGGCGATTGAGCTTGAGGATGTCCTGGACCATCCGGTCGAGCCGCATGGCGTTGTCGTGGATGATCTGCAGCAGCCTCGCCTGGGGGGCGCGCCCGCCGTCTTCGAGCAGAAGCTCGGTCGCATGATTGATGGCCGAGAGGGGATTGCGGATCTCGTGCGCGATGTTGGCGGTCAGTCGCCCGAGCGAAGCCAGCTTCAACTGCTGGGCCTGTTGCTGGATGCGCGACAGGTCCTCCAGAAAGATGACCACGCCGACATTGCGAGCAACGCCCACGCCCACGAAGCGGGCGGCGATGGATTGCTGGCCGACCACCGTGCGCAGCGGATCGAACCGGGCACCCGGGTCGCGCCGCCACTGTTCCAAGCGCGCCGCCAGCGCGGGCGCGTAGTCGTGCAGACGGACCTCGCGGCCCGACAGAGAAATCGGGCCGAGAATGGCTTCGGCCCGGGAATTGATCTGGCGGATGACCCCGCGCTCGTCCACCACCACCACGCCGTCCTGCATGTCCTGGATGATGAGGCGGTTGACCTGCGCGAGGTTGGCCAGATCCACTTCGCGCTGCGCGGCGATGGCTTCGATCGCGACGGCGCGCTTGGCCAGCACGTGCGCCAGCCAGGCGGTCGCGAAGAATCCCGC
Source organism: Burkholderiales bacterium (assembly GCA_035560005.1). Taxonomy (NCBI): domain Bacteria; kingdom Pseudomonadati; phylum Pseudomonadota; class Betaproteobacteria; order Burkholderiales; species Burkholderiales bacterium. Next base: position 16,607 of record DATMAN010000019.1, read on the forward strand.
CGAGAGCAGGCCCGCCTGAAGGAACAGGGCCGTGCTCCCGGTACCGAGGATGACCTGATAGGACTGCTCGCCCAGCACGCCGAGCGAGGCCACCGCCGCGAAGAACAGGGTGATCGTGCCGCGGCTCATCAGGCCCGCCGCCGCGAGCGACGGCAGCAGGAGCAGCCCGAGCCCGCTCGAGATGCCGGCGCTCGCGTACATCATGACCACCACCGCAGCCACGTCGATCGCGACGTAGGCCGCCAGTTGCACGTTGAAGGGGATACGCCGCGGGAGGATCGCGGCGAAGGCCAGCAGATTGATCGCGATGTAGGCGATGTTGACGACCAGGAATGCCTGCCGGTTGTAGGACCCGAAAGGAATATCGGTGTCCAGGAGGATCAGCGCGCCGAGCAAGACGAAGGCGACGGCGACGCGGTAGATATTGAAGTAGAGCAGCGAGCGCCAGAACGCGTCGCCGTGCTCGGCACCGGAGGTCGATTGCCGCTCCAAGGCCGTCGGACCGCTTCGGATCGCGGTCACGACGCGCTCAGCGACCGGATTGGCCCCTGTCGGCAAGCCTCAAGTGCTCCTGGCTGCAGAAGAACTCTCCGCGCGAGGTAATGCTCTCGCTGCGCGGCAGGTGCACGCCGCAGATCTTGCAACGGACCATGTCTTCGGCTCGTTTGGCGCCGGGCGTCTCGGATGGCGCCGCGCGCGCGGCGCGACGGATGGAACGAAAGATCAGATACAGGACGATGAAGAGCGCGATGAGAAGAAGGAACTTGGCCAAGCTCTTCACCCGAGATCGGTTGGTCGGGGTGACTGGATTCGAACCAGCGACACCTGCGTCCCGAACGCAGTACTCTACCAGGCTGAGCTACACCCCGACAGATTCGTAGTCCCGGAATTCTAGTAGGCGCGGTCGACCGCAAAGGCCGCCAATTCTAGCAAACAATCCCTGTACTTTGAATTCTCGAGGACCCGCAGCGACTGCTCGGCCAGGACTGCTTCGCTCTTCGCGCGGCCGCGCGCGTATTCCAGCGCGCCGCACGCCCGAATCGCGGCGAGCACCGGCGCAAAGTCGGAAAGTCCGCCCTCCACGACCGCGCGGCGGATCAGCGCGCGCTGCGCTTCGGTTCCGTTGTGCATGGCGTAGATCAGCGGCAGCGTGGCCTTTCCCTCCGCGAGATCGTCGCCCAGGTTCTTGCCGGTGTCGGCCAGATCGCCCGAATAGTCGAGGACGTCGTCGACCAGTTGAAACGCCGTGCCCAGATGCATGCCGTAGCGCCCGAGCGCGTCCTCGATGTAACGCGGCGCACCGGCGAGGATTGCGCCAAGACGCCCGGCCGCCTCGAACAGCTTGGCGGTCTTGGAGCGAATCACGCGCAGGTACTCCGTCTCGGTCACGTCGGCGTTGTGCACATGGAGCAGCTGCAGGACCTCGCCTTCGGCAATGGTGTTGGTCGCATCGGCCAGCACTTCCATGACGCGCATGTTCTGCACTTCCACCATCATCTGGAAGGAACGCGAATAGAGGAAGTCCCCGACGAGCACCGAAGCCGGGTTGCCGAAGGTGGCGTTGGCCGTGGCACGCCCCCGTCTGAGGGCCGAATCGTCCACAACGTCGTCGTGCAGCAGGGTCGCCGTATGAATGAACTCCACGACCGCGGCGAGTTGATGCTGCGCCTCTCCGCGGAAACCGCAGGCGCGCGCGGAAAGGATCACGAGCGCCGGGCGCAGGCGTTTGCCGCCGCTGCCGACGATGTACTCGGCGACCTGGCGCACCAGGGTCACGTCGGAGTGCAGCCGCTTGCGAACGACCGCGTCGACCGTCTCCATGTCCTCGGCGATCAGCCGGGTGATGATCTCTGGCGTCACGTGGGGCGTGCGGAGAAAAGGCGCGATGGTAGAAATCGGGGTGATGCAGGTCAAGGATAACGCCGGCCTGCGCCCACTGCGCATGATACCGCCGTGGCTTGCGTAAGCCATTCTTTTTATGTAGTATGCGCCGCTTTCCCGAGAGTCTCTCTGGAGCTCCTCCATGTACGCAGTCATCAAGTCCGGCGGCAAGCAATACCGCGTCTCGTCGGGCGAAAAGCTCAAGGTGGAACAGATGCCCGCCGACGTCGGCAGCCAGGTCGTGATCGACCAAGTGCTGATGCTGGCCGACGGCGACAGAATTTCGATCGGCACCCCGTTCGTTGCGGGCGCCACCGTCCAGGCCACGGTGGTCTCACACGGCCGGGGCGAGAAAGTGCGCTACGTCAAGCTGCGGCGGCGCAAGAATTCCAAGCGCCAGGGGGCTCACCGGCAGAATTACACCGAGATCCGGATCGACAAGATCTCGGCTTAGGGTCGAAGGAGAAGCCACATGGCACACAAAAAAGCAGGCGGAAGCTCGCGCAACGGGCGCGACTCTCAGTCCAAGCGCCTGGGGGTCAAGCGCTTCGGCGGCCAGCTGGTGTCGGCCGGCAGCATTCTCGTGCGCCAGCGCGGCACGCAGGTTCACCCGGGCGTCAACGTCGGCATGGGCAAGGATCACACGCTCTATGCCAAGGCCAACGGACGGGTGCAGTTCACGGTGCGGGGTCCGCACAACAAGAAGACCGTCGACGTCGTCCCGGCCTGAGGCCGCCAGACAATACGCCGAAGCCCTGTCGGAGACGACAGGGCTTTTTTGTCTCCGGCATCGCCATGCACTGCGTAGACGGTTGGCCTGCGACGCAACGAGCCGCCGCGCGTTGTGTTGGGCAAGGCTGACGGCAGCGGATCGACAACCGTAGACTGTTCTTCCCATGAAATTCGTCGACGAAGCGATCATCGAAGTCCATGCCGGCAAAGGCGGGGACGGCATCGTCGCGTTTCGTCGCGAGAAGTACATCCCGCGCGGCGGCCCCAGCGGCGGTGACGGCGGACGCGGCGGCAGCGTCTATGTCGTGGCCGATCGCAACATCAATACGCTGATCGAGTACCGCTTCGCGCGAATCCATCGCGCAAAGGACGGCGAAAACGGCCAGGGCAAGGACTGCTATGGAAAGTCGGCCGAGGACATTTACCTGCGCGTGCCGGTCGGTACGGTCCTCAGCGATCCGGATAGCGGGCAGGTCCTCGCCGATCTGGCGCGCGACGGACAGGTGGCCCTGGTCGCAAAGGGCGGCGCCGGGGGGCTGGGCAACATCCACTTCAAGTCCAGCACCAATCGAACGCCAAGGCAGTGCACGCCCGGAGAACCGGGCGAGAGCCGCCGGCTGAAGCTCGAATTGAAGGTACTGGCCGACGTCGGACTGCTCGGGCTCCCCAACGCCGGCAAGTCGACCTTCATCCGGGCAGTGTCGGCGGCCAGGCCCAAGGTCGCCGATTATCCGTTCACCACGCTGCAACCCAATCTGGGTGTGGTCCGGGTCGATGAAACCCGCAGTTTCGTCGTGGCGGACATCCCGGGGCTCATCGAAGGCGCTGCGCAAGGTGCCGGACTCGGTCACCAGTTTCTCCGTCACCTGCAGCGCACCCGCCTGCTGCTGCATCTGGTGGATATCGCTCCGTACGACACCACGAGCGACCCGGTACACGACGCGGCAGCGATCGTGGAAGAGCTGCGCAAGTACGATGAGCAGCTGTATCGCAAGCCGCGCTGGCTCGTGTTGAACAAGATAGACCTGCTCCCGGAAGCGCAACGTCAGGCCCGCTGCCAGGCGTTCGTCGAAGCCTACGGCCGCGCGGTCGACAGGCCGCAACGCACTTTCGCCATCTCCGCGCTGACCGGCGCCGGCTGCCGTGATTTGGTCCGCGCCGTCATGGAACATCTCGAGGCAACCGGCGAAGACACAGGTTTCGCCGATCCATCGCCGCGGGCCGCCCAGCCGCTATGAGATCCGTGGCAGCCGAAGCGCGGCGCTTCGTGATCAAGGTCGGCAGCAGCCTGGTCACCAACAGCGGTCAGGGCCTGGATCACGCGGCGCTTGCGCGCTGGGCCGAAGAGATCGCCGCGCTCAAGAGCGCACAGCGCCAGGTCGTGCTGGTGTCCAGCGGCGCGGTGGCCGAAGGCATGCAGCGGCTGGGGTGGACCCGAAGGCCGCGCGCGGTACACGATCTGCAGGCCGCGGCCGCCGTCGGACAGATGGGTCTGGTGGAGGCCTATGAATCCTGTTTCCGCCGCTTCGGCCTGCACACCGCACAGATCCTCCTCACCCATGAGGACCTCGCGGACCGCAAGCGCTATCTGAACGCGCGCACCACGATCCGCACCCTGCTCGACCTAAACGTCATCCCGGTCATCAACGAGAACGATACGGTCGCCACCGACGAAATACGCTTCGGGGACAACGACACGCTGGGAGCCCTGGTGACCAACCTGATCGAGGCCGACGTGCTGATCATCCTGACCGACCAGCCGGGTCTCTACACTAGAGACCCGCGCCGCCATCCGGATGCGGAGCTGGTGCGTCAAGCCATCGCCGGAGATCCGGCCCTGGAAAAGATGGCCGGCGGCGTGGGCAGTTACCTCGGCAGCGGAGGCATGCTGACCAAGATCCTGGCCGCCAAGCGGGCGGCGCGCAGCGGGGCGCACACGATCATCGCCTCCGGGCGCGAAGACAAGGTCCTCACGCGGCTTGCCGCCGGCGAGATGATCGGCACGGAGCTTCGGGCCCAGACCATGACGCTGGCCGCACGCAAGCAGTGGCTCGCCGATCACCTGCAGGTCCGCGGCAGGCTCAAGCTCGACGAGGGCGCGGTCAAAGCCCTGAAAGTCGACGGCAAAAGCCTTCTGCCGATCGGCGTGTTCGAGGTCTCGGGGGATTTCGAGCGGGGCGAAGCAGTCAGTTGCCTCGACCCCAGCGGGGTGGAAATCGCCCGCGGGCTGATCAACTACAGCGCCGCGGAGACCCGCAAGATCCTGCGCACGCCCACGCAGCAGATCGAAGCCAAGCTCGGCTACATCGACGAGCCCGAACTCATCCACCGGGACAACTTAGTGCTGCTCTGACGGTCGGAGCAGCGATCAGTTGCGGCAGAGGCTCACGTTTTCGCGCGAGCGACAACGTTACGCCGGAATCTAGCGACCAGGCTATTTCCTCTCGTCCAGCGGCCCGGCCTGATACTGCCGCTTGATCGACGCGACGACTTCCTGCGCAGTCCGGCGCGGCAGGCCGTCCGGGCAGAAGTAGTCCCGGTACAGCGCATAGCGGAAATCATCCGCCTTCTGCCGGGCGACGCGCCGCCAGCCGGCCTCTCGGGCCGATGCCCAGGTGCCATCGCGCCGTCCGTACGCATAGGCCTTCCACTCGCGCTCCTCGCAGCGGATACCTTCGTAGGAAACGTTTTCGACTCCCGCGGGCGTGCGCACGACTACGGTGTAACGCACGACCCCGTCCTTGCCGATGGAAATCGAGCGGGTGTCGACGAGATGAACGTCGTCGGTGGGCCCGGAAATCTCGAATGGCAGCAGATTCGCTTTCTCGGGATAGGCGGGAATCGTGACCTGGTCTTCCTTCCACGCCCCCGCGGGCGCGAAGATCTGGCCGCCGGGGTCGATGGTGTTGTTGCGATCGCGCGGCGCTTCGTACTTTGCCCCCGCGCAGCCCCCGAGCGTGCCGGCGATGGCAACGACCGCTACCCAGCGCTCAGCGCGGCGCATAGACGTGGGCACGCGTCAGTGGATAGGGCAGCGTGCCGTCCGGCAACGGCTTGGCGCCGAGGATCTGGAAGATCGAGATCCAGCCACGATCGAAGGCGTGCGCGGAACCCGCCATATAGATGCGCCAGGTACGAAAGCGCTTTTCGCCGACGATCTGCCGCGCGCGCTCGGCATTGGCTTCGAGCCGGCTCACCCAATGCCAGAGGGTCTTCGCGTAGTGGGGCCGCAGGCACTCGGCGTCCCACGGCTCCAGTCGCTGCGCCGCCATCTCGCGGACGACGCGCGACACATGCACCAGCTCGCCGCCGGGGAAGACGTACTGGTCCACGAACTCGCCGATGCCGCTGGCGAGTTCCCCGTCTTCGAGGGAGTTGGTCGTGATGCCGTGGTTCATCACCAGGCCGCCGGGCCTGAGCAGCCGGTGGATCTTGGCGAAGTACGCCGCAAGGTTGCGCTTGCCCACGTGCTCGAACATGCCGACGCTCGCGATCTTGTCGAACGGGGCGTCTTCCGGTACATCGCGGTAGTCCATCAGCCGCACTTCACAGCGCCCTTCCAGGCCGAGCGCCTCGATGCGCTCCTTCACGTAGGCGTGCTGCTCGTCAGAAAGCGTGATGCCGAGCGAGCGCACGCCGTAGTTGCGCGTTGCCCAGAGGATCAGCGCGCCCCAACCGCAGCCGATGTCGAGAAAAGACTCGCCTGTTTTCAGCGTCAGCTTGCGGCAGATGTGATCGAGCTTCTGCTCCTGCGCGAGATCCAGGGAGTCGTCCTCCTCCTTGAAGTAGGCGCAGGAGTAGACCCGGTTGCGGTCCAGCCACAGGCCGTAGAACTCGTTGCCCACGTCGTAGTGATGCTGGATCGATTTGCGGTCTGCCGGCCGGGTGTGACGCCACCATTTCCAGACCTTGGAGCGCTTGCGATATACCGTGGCGTCGCTGGCGAAGAGCTTTTCTCCGAGGCGAACGGTGTCGCGCGCATTGCCTTCGAGGTCGATGTCGCCTTCGACGTACGCCTTGGCGATCTTGCCGAGGCTGGGATTGACGAGCGCAAGCATGGCCTGCGGCGAGCGCAGGATCATGCATACCTTCGCGTCCTGCGCGCCGATGGTGCGGCCGTTCCAGAGTTTCACGCAGACCGGCAGGCTCAGTGCGGTCAGCCGGCTTTCGAGCTGTCCGATGAGGGTGGCTTCGAGCATTGATAAATTGGGCCCAAAAAAACGGCCGCCCTGACAGGCGGCCGCCTTATTGTACGTTCGGAAAGGCCCGCTCGCAGCGGCAGGACTACAACTTCAGATCGTTGATCAGCGACTGCCGCACGCCCTCGGGCACGCGGTCGACGGAAAACGTGTAGTTCGGGTGATCGACCCCGACCGCAAGGCTCTTGCCCTGGCGCAGCGCGTCCTTCATCGCGTCGGTCAGCTCGAAGCGCAGGAAATGCACCGAAGCGGTCTTTTGCTCGTTCTCGCGTTCCAGATCTTCGTCGGCGATCGCGTAGACCCTGGGCTGGCCCTCCACTCGCACCCAGACGCGGTCCTCGATGCCCTTCAGCCTGGCAAGCGCGCGGCGTCGTTCGTCCACGTCGGGATACTCGAGCATCATGGTGGCCTTCCAGTTGCTCCCGTCGGGCACCAGCGGATTGTAGGCCTCCAGTTCCTCCTGGATGCCTTCCTCCTCGAAGATGCGCTCGGCGCGCAGCATCTCCTGAATTTGGTAGCGCATCGTCAGCTCGTCCTCGAACAGCAGGGTCAGATGCTCGCCGAGCTGCACCTTGCGGTTCTGCTTGTGCGCCATGACGCGCGCGCGAAAGTCCTTGCGCGCCTTGGCGTATTGTTCGAGCGACATCAGGCTCTCGCGGGTAATCGTTCCCATCTGCTTGCGGCTCCTGCCGTCTTTCACAATCCGTACGCCATGCGGATCAGAGTGATCGGATGGCGCTTCTGTCCGCCCTGCGCCCCCGCCTCGCGCACGCCCTGTTCGATATGCCGGGCGGCGATGGCGCAATCGGAGCTGATGTAGTCCGGCTGCGGCTGCGCCATCTGGCGAAAGACCGGACGGCCGATCTTCATCGATTCGGCGAAGTACTCCTTCTTCACGCCCCAGGTGCCGTCGTGACCGGAGCAGCGTTCGACCGTGTTGACAGTCGTGCCGGGCACCATCTCCAGCATCTCGCGCGTCTTCTGTCCCATGTTCTGGACCCGCAAGTGACAGGCAACGTGGTACGACACCTTGCCGAGCGGCTGCCTGAAGTCGGTCTTCAGCAGCCCGTCGCGGTGGCGCAGCACCAGATATTCGAACGGGTCGAACATGGCGTCGGCCACCAGCTTTACCTCCTCTTCGTCGGGAAACATCAGCGGCAGCTCCTGCTTGAACATCAGCGTACAGGAGGGCACCGCCGTGAGGATGGCGTAACCTTCACGGGCCAGCCTTGCGAGCACCGGAATGTTCTTCGCCTTGAGCTTCGCCACAGCGTCCAGATCGCCAAGCTCCAGCTTGGGCATGCCGCAGCAGGACTCCTTCTCCACGACGATCGCCGGGATCTCGTTGTGCTCGAGCACTCTGAGGAGGTCGTGCCCGATCCCCGGCTCGTTGTAGTTGACGTAGCAGGTGGAAAAGAGCGCGACCTTGCCGGGGGTGTTCTTCCCCACCCTGACCGGAAACGTGTCGACCGGCTTCGCCCGGCTGCGGAACCGGGCACTGGTGTACTCGGGCAGCACGCGGTCCTTGTGGATGCCCAGCGTGGACTCCATGATCTTGCGGGCCGCCGGAGCCTTGTTCACCGCGTTCACCATCTGCACCACCACCGGGATCGAGGCCAGCTTGCCCACCGCGTCGGTGCTCGTGAGAAGCCGGTCCCTGAACTTCGTCTCGCCCTTCCTGTACTTCACCGCCTTCGCGCGCAACATCAGGTGCGGAAAGTCGACGTTCCACGGGTGCGGCGGCACGTACGGACACTTGGTCATGTAGCACATGTCGCACAGGTAGCACTTGTCGACGACCTTCCAGTAGTCCTTGCGTTCCACCCCGTCGAGCTCACCGGTCTTTCCCTCGTCGATCAAATCGAACAGCGAGGGAAAGGCCGTGCAAAGGTTCACGCAGCGCCGGCAGCCATGACAGATGTCGAAAACGCGGTGCAGCTCGCCGAACAGCTTCGTCTCGTCGTAGAAGTCGGCGGACTTCCAATCGATCGGATGGCGGGTGGGTGCCTCGAGGGAGCCTTCGCGCATGAGAGCCGAGATTAAGGATAAGGGATCGCAGGGACGCGAAGGCGGGGGCTGAACTTCAGCCTTCCGCCTTCACCCTTGGGCCTCGAAGCTCAGTCTACGAGCGCGTCCAGCGCCTTCTGGAAGCGGTTGGCGTGGGAGCGCTCGGCTTTGGCCAACGTCTCGAACCAGTCGGCGATCTCGTCGAAACCTTCCTCGCGTGCCGCCTTCGCCATGCCCGGATACATGTCGGTGTACTCGTGCGTCTCGCCCGCGATGGCGGCCTTCAGGTTTTCGCGGGTGCGCCCGATCGGCAGCCCGGTGGCCGGGTCACCCACCTGCTCGAGGTATTCGAGATGGCCGTGTGCGTGGCCGGTCTCGCCTTCCGCAGTGGAGCGGAAGATCGCCGCCACGTCGTTCTGGCCTTCGACGTCGGCCTTCGCCGCGAAGTACAGATAGCGGCGGTTCGCCTGCGACTCGCCCGCGAAGGCGTACTTCAGATTGCTTTCGGTCTTCGAACCTTTCAGGGATTTCATTTCGGCAACCTCCTTGGAAGATCTTGTTCATCGCTCAACACGCAGCGGACTCGTGGCCGTGCCCGACGCGACAATTAGACTAACTCTAATTTGTGAACCAAGTGTAGGCGCTGCCTCGTGCGCTGTCAAACCAGCGGTTCGGCGGCCAGCAATACCAAGACAAAACTCCCTTAAAACCAATGCCTTGTTGACCGTCTGAGGAGGGTCTCCGGCGCCATGCCACTGCAGGCCGGGCCAAGCGATCCTGCGAACCGACCGCAAGGTACGGCCTTCTTGCCGGGTGCGAGGGAAATCCTCCGGAGACTCCCCTGCACGCCGTCATTGTCGACGGAAAGCCTCCCGTGGTGTCCTTCTTCGCTGCGGGCCCCGCGCAGCACTTCGGGTGCGGCTCCGGTCGCGCGCCCGATCCGATCAATTGTCCGTGCGTCGGCACGCCACCGGATGCATCGCGCTGCGCCTCGAGGATCGCGCTCGTGCACGCGCCGCAGCCGCTACGGCATACGTGTGCATACACCGGCGTCATGATCGCCTTCGCGCCCGAAGTTCGTTCGTTGGCGCGGGTCTCTGGAACTCCGCCCGGAAAGCGTTTACGCTTGCGCCCGGATCGACCGGTTCTTACTCCAACAACGACTCAGCAATGCTCACAAGAACCAGCCTCGCACTGGCCATCGAGCAGGACGAACTGAAGGGCTTTGCCCGCACGATCGCCGAGATCGAGTGGCTGTTGCTCATTCTCGTCCTGCTCTACCTGCTGGCTGGCGGCCCCAAGGAGGAGGGACGCATCGCGATCCACATGGGGCTGTTCTTTCTCGGCGCCTTCATTCTCGCGCTTCACTACGTGCAGTTCTATCGCCGGGAGTCCCGCGCCAAACTCGCCGTGGAAACTTGGGTGATGATCGTGTTCATCACTTGGGTGGTGACTTATTCGGGGCGCATCGAAAGCCCGTTGCTCAACCTCTACCTGCTGCCGATCATCGCCAGCAGCCTGATCCTCGGCAAGCTGATGACGGCCATCGCGGTTGCCGCGATCGCCCTGTGCTACATGGCCCTCGCCTACGATCCGCAGCGCGCGGATTTCTCCGCACTGACCTACTGGGGCTCGTTGCTCGCCCTGGTCGCGCCGGTCATCCTGGTCGCCTACATCACGACCATGCTCGCGGCGGACATCCGCTATGCCGTCGACAAGATCAAGCAGGTGTCCGACACCGACGACCTGACAGGCCTGTACAACATGCGCGCCTTCTCCTCGATCCTGCAGCGCACCTTCAAGCAATCGGTGCGGCACGGACACCCGCTGTCGGTGGTGATGATCGATTCCGACAACCTCAAGGCCATCAACGACGCGCACGGCCACGAAACCGGAAACCGCCTGCTGCAACACCTGGTGCGCTGCATTCGCGACGAGCTGCGCGGTTCGGACGTGATGGCGCGCTTCGGCGGGGACGAGTTCGTGATCCTGCTGCCGGAAACCAACCGGCATGGTGCCCAGGAGATGGCCGAACGCATCCGCAAGTCGATCGAGTCGTCGCGCTTCGACGTCCGGGGGGGCGACACCAACGTCACCGTCAGCATCGGCATCGCCAGTTACCCGGAAGACGGCGGCAATCTCGAAGTGATTCTCGACAAGGCGGACAAGGCGATGTATCGCGCCAAGCAGCGCGGCCGCAACCAGGTCGCCCTGTACGCGACCGAAGAAATCAGCTAGAACCAGCGACGGGTGACGGGCAAGAACGAAACACCGACTCGATTCCTTGTTCGGCCTCTCACTCCTCACTTGTTCCTCGCCGCTGTCTCTGGTCACCCTTCACTGTCTCTGGTCACGCGTCCCCGCGTCACGCGCCCGGCCCGGAAGTAGCTCGCGTTGCGGTAGAAGTCCTCCGTTTCGTTCGCCGGCCACCATCCCGGCACGCCCAGTACGGGAAGCGGGCTGAACGCGCGGCCATCCCGCAGGTTGGCCGCCCCCCACAGGTGCAACCCCGCGATCCGATCGATTTCCTTGCGCAGGGCCTCGTTCTGCAGCGCGATGACCCGCTGAGAAACCAGGAACAGCAGCGCCTTGCCGGTCATCCCCACGAAGGGCCTGAGCGCCTTTTCGTAGAGCGCATGGCCGAACAGCACGAAGCGCATGCGCTCGATCACCGCGGGCCTGCGCGCCCAGAACAGCTCGCGCCAGCGAAAGCCGCGCAGCAGCTCCAGCAACTCGCCGTCGCTCGACAACACCACCATGCCCTCTTCGTCGAACAGCGTCAGCGCATCCTCTTCCCGGCTGCGCACCGGGCCCTCCCGCGCCGCCATGGCCTGGTAGTGGCGCGCGTTTAGCGCCGCCTTGGCGGTGGGAAACGTCATCCACACCAGCGCGTTGAACAGGTCATGCCAGCTGAAGCGGCGCACCGGCACTTCGGCGCGCAAAAACGCGCTCGGCTCGAACCGCTCCTCGAACCGGCGCGGCTTGCCGCGCTGCTCGACAAAGCGGATGCGCACGCCATTGGCGTTGACGATCCGCCGGCCGCTCTCGTCCGCCATCGCGTCGAGCACGGCCGTGTCCGGCCAGCCGATCTTTGGCAGCCGCGCGCCGACGTCTCGCAGCGGCGCGAACATCGGCGAGCGGGTCAACCAGTCGACGTTCCAGAAATCGGCCATGAGGTCCCGGATCCAAACCTTAACGCAGCGCGCTCTGCGGTGTCGATGCGGCTTTTCCTTTAGCATTGGCGCCCTTCGAGAGCAACAGGAACCGAGGCGGTGACGGAGAGGATCGATTGCGCGGTGATCGGAGCGGGCGTGATCGGCCTCGCGGTCGCGCGCGAACTGGCGCTTGCCGGACGGGAGGTCGTGGTCCTGGAAGCCGAGGCGCATATCGGCGAGCACACCAGTTCGCGCAACTCCGAAGTCATCCACGCCGGGATCTACTACCCGCAGGGCTCGCTGAAAGCGAAGCTCTGCGTGGAAGGCAAGCGGCTGCTCTACGCCTACTGCCGCGAGCACGGCATCCCGCACGCCAATCTGGGGAAGGTGATCGTGGCTTGCGACGAATCCGAGATCGATATCGTGCGAGGCTACATCGACAAGGCGCGCGCCAACGGGGTGGACGACCTGCGCTGGCTGGACAAGGCCGAGCTGTCTCGCCTGGAGCCCGCCGTGCGTGGCGTGGGCGGCGTGTGGTCGCCCTCGACGGGGATCATCGACAGCCACGCCTTGATGCTTGCGCTGCAGGGCGAAGCGGAGAACCACGGCGCGGTGGTGGCCTTTCGCAGCCCGGTCCACTCCGGGCGGGTGACCGCCGAGGGCATCGTCCTGGAAGTCGGCGGCGCCGAGCCGATGAGGATCTGCTGCAACATGGTCGTAAACTGCGCCGGACTGTTCGCCCCTCGCGTCGCGCGCTCCATCCAGGGGATGCCCTCCGGCAAGGTACCGCGGGAGTATTTCGCCAAGGCGCACTACTACACGCTGTCAGGCCCCTCGCCGTTCAATCATCTCGTCTACCCGGTGGCTCACACGGCCTTTCTGGGCGTGCACGTCACGCTCGATCTCGGCGGGCAGGCACGCTTCGGACCGGACCTCGAATGGATCGAAGGCGTCGACTATCGCTTCGATCACGCGCGTGCGCCGCTCTTCTACCGCGCCATTCGTCATTACTACCCCGACCTGAAGGAAGGTCAGCTCCAGCCCGGCTATACCGGCATCCGCCCGAAGATCTCGGGTCCCAACGACCCGGCGGCCGACTTCATGATCCAGGGACCGCGCGAACACGGCGTGTCCGGAGCGGTGAACCTGTTCGGGATCGAATCCCCGGGCCTGACCGCCTCGCTCGCCATCGCGCGCCGAGTCCGCGCGCTGCTCGATGCGGGTTAGCGCCACAATGACCCAGCGGGGTACGCAGGCACAGGCGCATGGGAACGATGGATAGGCTGGAGCCGATCGAGAAAGCGAGCCGCGACGAGCTGCACGCGCTACAGCTCGAGCGGCTGAAGCACACGCTGGTGCATGCCTACGAGCACGTGCCACATTATCGCCGGGCATTCGATGCGATAGGCGCGCATCCCGGAGACCTGCGCGAGCTCTGCGACCTGGCGAAGTTCCCCTTTACCACGAAGGCGGACCTGCGCACCAACTATCCTTTCGGGATGTTTGCCGTGCCGATGGAAAGAATCGTGCGCCTCCACGCCTCCAGCGGCACCACCGGCAAGCCGACCGTGGTCGGCTACACGCGGGAAGACATCGACACCTGGGCCGGCCTCATGGCGCGCTCGATCCGCGCGGCAGGCGGACGATCCATCGACAAGATCCACGTCGCCTATGGCTACGGGCTGTTCACCGGCGGGCTGGGCGCGCACTACGGAGGAGAGGCACTGGGCGCCACCGTGATTCCGGTCAGCGGCGGCATGACCGAACGGCAGGTTCAGCTCATCCGCGATCTCGAACCCGACATCATCATGTGCACACCCTCCTACATGCTGGTGATCGCCGACGAGTTCGTCCGCCAGGGATGCGATCCGGCGAAGTCGTCGCTTCGCGCCGGAATCTTCGGCGCCGAGCCCTGGAGCGAGAGCATGCGCAGGGCGATCGAGCAGCGCATGGGGCTCGACGCGCTCGACATCTACGGACTTTCGGAGGTGATCGGGCCTGGCGTTGCCCAGGAATGCCTCGAAACCAAGGACGGGCTCACGATCTGGGAGGATCACTTTTATCCCGAGATCGTCGATCCGCAGACCGGCGCCGTGTTGCCCGACGGGCAGACCGGCGAGCTGGTACTGACTTCGCTCACCAAGATCGGCATGCCGGTCATCCGCTACCGCACGCGGGATCTGACCTGCCTGCTGCCGGGCAGCGCGCGCACCATGCGGCGCCTGGCGCGCATCACCGGCCGTACCGACGACATGCTGATCATCCGCGGCGTGAACGTCTTCCCGTCGCAGATCGAAGAACTTCTCCTCGAGCAGGAAAAGCTCTCGCCGCACTATGTCCTCGAGGTGCGCCGAGACGGTCATCTGGACGAGCTGGATGTGGTGGTGGAACGCAGGGCGGAGATCCCCGGCCCGCTCGCGCTCGCCGCACGCAGCGCCCTCGAGCAGGATGTCCAGCGGCTGATCAAGGGCTACATCGGCGTCACTGCCACCGTCCGGGTCGTCGAGCCCGGCACCGTTGCCCGCTCTCAGGGCAAGGCGGTTCGCGTCATCGACAAGCGCCCCAAGACCTGAAGATGACGCTCTCACCGCGGAAGACGCGGCGGACGCAGAGTTCAAGCAAAGGAAGTGACAGTGATTTGGATGAATGCGAGACTCGGCTGCGCCGATTGAAGGCCCTGGAAGCGAACCACCAAAGAGGCTTGTACCATCAAGCGATGCGTCCGAGTCGCCGTGAATCCACTCTCGCGCTGTTTCCTCTCCAGGGCCTGTGCGTCTCGGCGTTGAGGTCTTGATGCGGGTCTTGAGGCGACACCGAAGATGAGCGACTGGCGAGCCGAGATACCGACAAACACGGGGGACTTCGAGCAGGACTGCGAGCGCTATGCGAGGTTCTGGCGGCGGACGGCCGAAGCGCTCGCGCGCCTGCCGGTCAGGCCAGCGCGCCGCGCGCAGGAAGCCGAAGCTGCGGAAGAACTGAAGCGAGCCGCGCGGGAAGCGCGCAAGCGGTTCGCGCTCGCGCATGCCCGCACAATCTACGACCGGCTGACGGACGGGCGGTCGCGCTTCGTGCGCGTTCAGCGGCTGGTCTACGACGCGGCCGCGCTGGTGCCCGGTCTGGTCCCGGCCCGGGAAGAAGTCGAGAAGGAGTCCGCGCTGCCCCTGCGCGACAAGGAAGGACACGAGATCGACCAGGGCATCCTCGTATGGGCCATCCTCGCGGATCCGGTGGCCGGGCGGCACCTGTGCCACGCGATGCTGCTTCCGCGCCCCGAGGCGCTAGAGCGCCTGTCCGAGCTGCGCAAGACGGGGCGGATCGATCTCGGGCCGGCGCAAGTGCGGCGCGAAGGCAAGGCGTCCGTCGTCACGCTCAAGAACCCGCGCTACCTGAACGCGGAAGACAACACCACGATCGATCACACCGAGATCGCGGTGGATCTCGCGATTCTGGACCCGGCTACCGAGATCGCGGTGCTGCGCGGCGATGTGGTGCAGACAGGCAAATACCAGGATCGGCGCGTGCTGGGCAGCGGCATCAACCTTACGCACCTGTACCGCGGCAGGATTCCGTACATCTGGTACCTGCAGCGCGAGCTGGGTTTCGTGCACAAATTCTTCCGCGGCCTCGCGCGACCGGAGGTCGCGCCCGACGACGTAACCGGGGAGACCATCGACAAGCCGTGGATGGCGGTCGTCGAAGGCTTCGCGATCGGCGGGCATTGCCAGTACCTGCTCACCATGGATTACGTCCTGGCGGCGGACGATGCCTACATGACGCTGCCGGCGCGCAAGGAGGGGATCATTCCCGGCGCAGCGAACCTGCGGCTGGCGCGCTTCACCGGCGACCGGATCGCGCGCGAAGCGATCCTGTATCAGCGCCGGATCGATTGCGCGAGCCCGCAGGGGCGGCTGGTCTGCGACGAGGTCGTGCCGCAGTCGGAGATCGATGCCGCGATCGCACGGGTCGTCGACAACTTCACCCACTCCGGCATGGTCAGCGCGGCGGCCAACCGCCGAGCGTTCCGCGTCGCGCAGGAACCGCTGGACCTCTTTCGCAATTACTGCGCGGTCTACGCCTTGGAGCAGGCCTATTGCCACTTCAGCCCGGCGCTCATCGACAACCTCGAGCGCTACTGGGACGCGCAGAACCGCAAACCTTGATCAGATCGACATCAACACCCAACGCAGAGGAAATAAGCGAAACGACGTCCGACCAGGAAATAAGGTCATGTGGTCGGGTTCAGATACGTTCATGTCGCCGGCGACGCAGGTTATTCCCGGGTTTCATAGAGCACGGCACCGATGCCCCCGGGAAGCAGGCGCTCGAACAGCGGGGCCGGCAGGGGGATCTTGCGTGCGAAATCCAGCGACTTGAATGGATCATCCGAGAACGGGCAGCAATAGACCAGATACATCTTCCTCGGATTTGCGCGATACGATGCCACGATCCGCTCCAACACCCGGTGGAACACCGGTCCGGAGAACGGGCGATAGAAAAACAGCACGCACTTATCGGGCGGGATCTCGAACTCGCGGGCGTCGATGCAGACCGATTGGATGTCACGACAGCGTTGCGCCGGATCCCGGTAGATCTCGATGTTGCGCGTGGCGATCTCGTGCAGCTCGCGCGCGAACTCGACGCCGATGATGCGCCGGAACGGCAGCCGCGAAGCCGCTAGCAACACTCTACCCTTGCCGGAGCCGAAATCCACGAATATGTACTCGTCCAGCTCGCGGGGCAGCTTGCGGAATATGCGCTGGAGTAACCGAACCGGTGTGGGGTCGTAATAGACGCAATCGGCGATGTTCCCGCCACCGACCGAAAGATCGGTCAGCAACGTGAGGCCACAGGTGTCAACCCCGTACGTGCGGTCGAAGCGCCGATCGCCGGCAATCTGCAGGCGCAAGCGCATGGCTTCGCGCGCCGTTTTCAGAGCGCCCAAGGCGCCCTGTTTGCGCCACTCCTCCCGGAAAGTACGAAAATCCGCCAGCCCCTTGAACAAACGCATCCTCTTACCCCGTCGCGACGAGGCGGCACACGTCACTCGCATTCAAGCGCCAACTTAGCCGCCCGAGAAGTATAGGCCGGATATGCGCCCTGTGCTTCGTCCCCGATGGCTCCGGCTGGTGCGGTACGCGCCGGCAACGCTGCCGCGGCACGGACACACGAACCACCCTGCCAGCACCGCTTCGCTTCTCCAGATACGTCTGGCACGCTTCTTCCGTCGCAAACCAATCCAGAAACTCGTTCCACGATCCGGCGGTACTTTTGCCCGCTACCGGGCCTGCCTTCGCCTCTTCCACCCGGCTACTTTGGCCAAAGTGGAGCAAAGCGAATAGCCCTTACGGATGTACAACTTAGTTAGCGCTAGGTGTGAAGCGTCAAGAGGTTGTTTCTGGACTGAGCCAGGCGACTGATTGGTGCGAGGCCCCCGATATGCCTTGGTGAGGGCGATGCCAGTTGTAGTGATGAGTCCAGCGCTCGAGCATGGCGGCGCGCTCGGTGGAATGGTTGTAGACGATTCCGTAGGCCCACTCGCGCAGTGCGGACTGGATGAAGCGCTCGGCCTTGCCGTTGGTCTGGGGTCGGTACGGGCGGGTGAAGCTGTGCGCAAGCCCCAAGCGCCGGCAGGCGCGGGCGAAGGCCTTGGAGCGAAACGCCGAGCCGTTATCGGTGAGCACGCGCTTGACGCGCACCCCGAGGCGGGCGAAGTAGCCCACGGTGTTGTTCAGGAACTGCACGGCGCTGCCCTTGCGCTCGTCGAGGTACAGGTCGGTGAAGCCGATCCTTGCCCGGTCGTCGATCGCCACGAACAGGAACTCCCAGCCGGCTCCGTCGACCGAGTCGCGCCGATCGCCAGTGATGCGATGGCCGATGCGCTCGATGCGCCCGAGCTTCTTGGTGTCGATATGCACGAGGTCCCCGCGGTGGGCATGCTCGTAGCGCACCACCGGCTCGGCGGGCTCGAGGTCGCAAAGCCGCGACAGCCCGGCGCGGGCCAGCACCCGGCCCACGGTGCTCTTGGACACCCCGAGGCTCGCAGCAATGCGCCCCTGGATCAGGCGCCGGCGGCGCAGCTCCACGATCGCCAGCGCCACCGCCGGGGCGATTGCCCGGGGACTGCGCTCGGGGCGCGAGCAGCGTTCGGCCAGGTAGCGGCCGAGCCACTTACGCGCGGCGGGCACGCTCACGTTGTGCGCGGCCGCGGCCGCGCACAACGTGTGTCCTCGTTCCAGAATATCCATCACCAGCTCCAGTCGACGGGCGAAGGTGAGTCGGGCATTCTTGTGGGTGTTCATTCGGCTGAGCTCCTGAAAGATGCGGCACGGTTCGCACCTCCCAGTCTCTCAGACTCAGTCCGAATGAACAGAAACAACCTATTGGGCCATCACAGCTAGGCCGCGGACTTTGCATCAGCACCGCCGCGCGCGACCGTGGTTCGTGCCCCGGGGGGTCGTGTTGACCGGTGTCCCGTCACTGCTGCGTAAGGGAGGAGGTGTTCGTTGCCGGGGTGTCTTGGGCAGGTCCATCTGGCGACCCTCTTCCGCGAAGTGGCAGAGAAGCTGGGAGTGATAGCCGCCGAGACAGTTGCGTTGAGGCCAGAAGATCTCGCCGCAGTCCAGCGGCAGGTGCCCGCTCGGGTGCTGCACTGATTCGCGCGGGTCGACCAGCTCGATATGTATTGGTCGCAGGCCGGCAGGATTCGGCGGAAGCAGCCGATCTCACTGGGCCGCGGGGATCCGACCCGGCGCTGCAACGGCGAGCTTGCGGTTGCGCCTTGCCTCGTTCACCAGCGGCGGACACACGTTCGCATCGTTGTGGATGACCTGGCAGTCGAGGCAGTAGAAGCACTCGTCCATGTTGATCGCGCCGCTCGGTTCGATGGCCTGGATCGGGCAGCGCCTTGCGCACAGCTGGCAGGGATTGCCGCATTCCGGACGCCGCTCCAGTATCCTGAACCGGCGCAGCCGCAGCCGGCCGCCGATCGCCAACGCCGCGCCCAGCGGGCAGAGAAACCGGCAAAACGCCCGTTCGATGAACAGGCCGGCGGCGAGAAGCATCAACGCGTACACCACGTATGGCCAGGCGCGATCCATTGCGAGCGAGATGACGGTCTTGAACGGCTCGATCTCGGCGGCGAGCGCCATCGTCTGCAGTCCGTGCAGAGCGGCGAGGGCCAGGACAGCGAGCGACACGTACTTCAAGCGCCATAACCTGCGGTGAGCGCGGTACGACGGCGACCACTGGGGCAAGCGGACGAGGCGGGCGAGCTTGGCCAGCAGCTCCTGGAGCGCCCCGAACGGGCACAGCCAGCCGCAGAACACGCCACGGCCCCAAATGACGAAGCTCACCACCACGAACGCCAGCAACACGCACAGCAACGGGTCGGCGAGGAGCACGGCCAGGCCGTTGCCGTCGATGAGTCCGTGCAACCACGCAAAAACGTTGATGATGCTCAGCTGCGCCCCCGCGATCCAGCCGATCCAAACCAGCGTGAAGAGCAGGAAGCCGATGCGCAGCGCCTGATACAGACGCGCGTGGCGCGTCAGCCTGTGCAGCGCGATCAGCAGGACGGTGAGCACCAGCAGGCCAAAGCCGAGCACGACGATGTGGTGCGCCTGCGCGCGCCAGCTCTCTTGCCAAGGCGCAGCGAGCGGCGCCTGGGAGGACGGCCCGGCCGGGGGCAGTACGAAGCGCGAGGGCAGGCTGTAGCCGATCTTGAACTCCCGCGTTTGCACGCCAGAACCGGGGCCGCCGACCGTTATTACCAACTGCCACGGCGCGAGCACATCGATCCCGCTCTCGGCCGGTATGCGAAACAGGCCGATCTCATCGAACTTCGGCGCCCCTTTGGCCGAGACGAACGGGAAATATACGTAGAGCTTTGGCGCACGCTGCAGCACGAATGTGCGTCCACCCTGCTCGATCCGGACCCGATCGAAGGTGCCCGTGTCGAACACCTTGGTGCCGACGAAGGACCAGGGTCCCTTCCCCATGAGCAGCACGATCAGGTCCTGCGGGCTATGCACCGCCACGTGCTCGCCGTAGCGCATGGGGCCGAGAAGATTGCGACCGATCGAGGGGGGATTGACCACGGCCACATGAAGATCGAGCGCGACATCTTCGCCACCTGTGCCCGCCTCGCCGCCATCGTGAATCCGGATGCGCTCTACCGCGCCCGCCGCGATGAGCTCCGACCAGGTCAAGGGTTCGAAACTCGCGATATCGACCATGGCGGTGGACACGGCGCCAGCCGCAAGCCCGCGAGAGCGGGCCACCAGGCGGGCGCTCTGAACAATGGCATTGTTGAAAGCCCGCGCACTCACCGTCGCCGAGCTGATGCCGTCGATACCGCCCGGCGTGCCCTGGCCGGAGAGCGAAATCGAACCGCCCGGGTCAAGACCGGCGTACTGCTCGACGAAATGCGCAAGCCGCGCACCCACGGAGCTGTAGTCGGTGATGATCGGCTCAGCATGTTCTACGAGGACGACGCCGACGATCTTCCCCTGCAGATCCAGTCCGACCACGAAGTTGAACGGTGCACCGGAGAAGCCGACGACATCTGTCAGTTCATCGGTAGAGAACAGATAGCCGATGAGAGCCCCGGTGCGGTAAACAGGAACCGCTGGCGGCTCTCCAGACCGCGGGCCGGTATAGATCGCCTCGGGGAACAGGCGATCAAGTGTGTCTTTCTTCAACCAGTCGGGCTGCTGCGCCGCGCGCACGGATCCGGAAACACCGAGCGCGAGACTTACCAGGAAGACGAACGCGATGGTACAAGACAGAGACAGCGCCACCGGGCTAGGACGCGCGCAAGGCCGAGATGTCCCCGTCTGGATCCCAAGACCGGACCAGACCTTGCATCGGCTGGGACTCACACGATGCATGGCTGCGGGTGCCTCGCCCCCTTGTGCGACCACCGGATAGGCACGATTCGTCCTGGTCTCATGACAACTGCGTGCTAGCCAACGAGGTGGGCACGAAGCGCGTCGGTGGCACGGACGTCGAATGTGGGCCCGGAGGCCGTCACGAGCAAGGCCGCGAGACCGCGCGCCTGGGCCAATGCGTATCCTCGCTCCGGTCCGAGGACGAGCAGTGCGGTGGCCCATGCGTCGGCTTCCATGGCCGTATCGGCGACCACGCTCACCGCCATGGGTGCATGTTCGACCGGCCGCCCCGTCGCAGGATCGATGCAGTGCGAATAGTGCCGCCCTTCCTCCTCGAAGAAGTCTTTGGTGGTGCCGGAGGTGGCAATCGCCCGGTTCTCGAGGACGACGATCTCTCCGAGGACGCGTCGACCCTGCACCGGGCGCTCGATGCCGACCCTCCAGGGTCTTCCCGCCGCCGTGGTGCCCCTGGCCCGCAGTTCTCCGCCGATTTCCACCAGGTAGTCGCCAAACCCCTGCCGATCCAGGATCATGGCCACCCGATCGACACCGTACCCCTTGGCAATTGCGCTCAAGTCGACCTGGGTGCGACTGTGTCTCTTTCGGATCGCGCCGGCGGATGGGTCGATTTGCACGTGCTGGTAGCCCACGCTCTCCAGAACCTGCTCGATGGCCGCGTCATGCGGAACTCGCCGGGTACGGTACTGCGGACCGAATCCCCAGAGATCGACCAACGGTCCGACGGTGACATCGAACGCACCTTCAGTCGCGGTGCTGATCCGCGATGCGCTGTCGAGCACCTCGAGCAGGCCCCGCGACGCAGGCGCCCAACGGAGATCCTGTCGGCTGTTGAATTGCGACAGCTCCGACCGAGGATCGTAGGTAGACATCGCCCGATTGATCGCGGCCAGCTCA
>DATMAN010000020.1 GCA_035560005.1 Burkholderiales bacterium
ACGCCCGCCGCGAGCTGCGACTTCACGAACGCCTCGCCGAAGGTTTCGCCGACACCCATGACTTCCCCCGTCGACTTCATTTCCGGACCGAGAATGGTGTCCACGCCCGGGAACTTGATGAAGGGGAACACCGCCTCCTTGACCGAGTAATAGGGCGGGACGACTTCTCCGTCAAGACCCTGGGCCGCCAGACTCTTGCCCACCATGCAGCGCGCGGCGATCTTGGCGAGCGCCAGCCCTGTGGCCTTCGACACGTAGGGCACGGTGCGCGATGCGCGCGGATTGACCTCGAGCACGTAGACCGTACCGTCCTGTATCGCGTACTGCACGTTCATGAGCCCCACCACGTTCAGGGCCCCGGCCATCGCGATGGTCTGACGGCGCAACTCCTCCTGCAGCGCCCGCGACAGGCTGAACGGCGGCAGCGAACAGGCCGAGTCGCCGGAATGCACGCCGGCCTGCTCGATGTGCTCCATGATGCCTCCGATCAGCACGCGATTTCCGTCGGCCACCGCGTCGACGTCGACCTCGATCGCGTCGTTGAGAAAGTGATCGAGCAGCACCGGGCTGTCGTTTGACACCTTCACCGCTTCACGCATGTAGCGTTCGAGATCGGCCTGCTGATGCACGATCTCCATGGCGCGCCCGCCCAGCACGTAGGAAGGACGCACGACCAGCGGATAGCCGATCTCTTCCGCGAGCGCCAGTGCGGCTTCGGGGTTGCGCGCGGTGCGGTTGCGCGGCTGTTTCAGTCCCAGGTCGTTGAGCATCTTCTGGAAGCGCTCGCGGTCCTCCGCGCAGTCGATCATGTCCGGGCTCGTGCCGATGATGGGTACCCCGTTCGCCTCCAGGTCGCGCGCGAGCTTCAGCGGGGTCTGGCCGCCGAACTGCACGATTACCCCTTCGGGCTTCTCCACGCGCACGACCTCCAGCACGTCCTCGAGCGTCAGCGGCTCGAAGTACAGGCGGTCGGAGGTGTCATAGTCGGTCGAGACAGTCTCGGGATTGCAATTGACCATGATGGTCTCGAACCCGTCCTCGCGCAGCGCCAGTGCGGCGTGCACGCAGCAGTAATCGAACTCGATGCCCTGGCCGATGCGATTGGGGCCGCCGCCCAGCACCATGATCTTTCTGCGCTTGCTGGGGCGCGCCTCACACTCCTCTTCGTAGGTCGAGTACATGTAGGCGGTGCGGGTGTCGAACTCGGCCGCGCAGGTGTCCACCCGCTTGTAGACCGGGTGCACGGTTAGCGCCCAGCGCCGGGCGCGCACCGCATCCTGCGTGGCGCCGAGCAGTCTTGCCAGCCGGCGATCGGAAAAACCCTTGCGCTTGAGGGCCAGCATTTGTTCCCGGCTGAGGTCGCCCAGATGCCGGCCCGCCAGCGCCTTTTCCTCCCGTACGATGTCCTCGATCTGCGCCAGGAACCAGGGATCGATGTGAGTCAGCGCGTGCGCCTCCTCTACGGTCATGCCGACGCGAAAGCCGTCCGCAAGGTAAAGCAGCCGCTCCGGCCCGGGCTCGGCGAGCTCGGTCTCGATCGCCTTGCGGTCGGCGGTCTTCTCGTCGAAACCGTCGATCCCGGTCTCCAGGCCGCGTAACGCCTTGTGCACCGACTCCTGAAAGGTGCGGCCGATCGCCATCACCTCGCCGACCGATTTCATCTGCGTGGTCAAGTGCGGGTCGGCCTGCGGAAATTTCTCGAAGGCGAAGCGGGGAACCTTGGTAACCACGTAGTCGATGGTCGGTTCGAACGAAGCCGGAGTCGCTCCGCCGGTAATCTCGTTTCGCAGCTCGTCGAGCGTATAACCGGCTGCGAGCTTGGCCGCCACCTTGGCGATCGGGAAGCCGGTCGCCTTGGAGGCAAGCGCCGAGGAGCGCGACACCCGGGGATTCATTTCAATGACGACCATGCGTCCGTCGGCGGGATTGATCGCGAACTGCACGTTGGACCCGCCGGTGTCGACCCCGATCTCGCGCAGTACCGCGATCGATGCGTCGCGCATGATCTGGTACTCCTTGTCGGTCAGCGTCTGCGCCGGCGCCACCGTAACCGAATCACCGGTATGGATGCCCATCGGGTCGAGGTTCTCGATCGAGCAGACGATGATGCAGTTGTCGTTGCGGTCGCGCACCACCTCCATCTCGAACTCTTTCCAGCCGATCACCGATTCCTCGATCAGCACCTCGTGCGTGGGCGAGGCGTCCAGGCCGCGCTCGACGATAGCAACGAACTCCTCCTTGTTGTAGGCGATGCCCCCGCCGGTGCCCCCCAGCGTGAAGGACGGGCGGATGATGGCGGGATAGCCGATGGTGGCCTGGACCTGCAGCGCCTCCTCCATGCTGTGCGCGATCATCGAGCGCGGGCTTGCCAGCCCGATCCGGGTCATCGCCGCCTTGAACTTCTCCCGGTCCTCGGCCTTGTCGATCGCCTCTCGGCTGGCGCCAATCATCTCCACGCCGTGTTTCTGCAATACGCCCTGCCGAGCCAGATCGAGCGCGCAGTTGAGGGCGGTCTGACCACCCATGGTGGGCAGCAATGCGTCCGGCCGTTCGATCTCGATCACCTTCTCGATCATCTGCCAGGTGATGGGTTCGACGTAGGTGACGTCCGCCATCTCCGGGTCGGTCATGATGGTCGCCGGATTGGAATTGACCAGGATGACCCGATAACCCTCCTCGCGCAGCGCCTTGCAAGCCTGGGCGCCGGAATAGTCGAACTCGCACGCCTGGCCGATCACGATGGGACCGGCGCCGATGATCAGGATGCTCTCGATGTCAGTGCGCTTGGGCATCCAACCGACTCTCACAACCGAGACACAGAGGCACAGAGTGGATCGAAAAGCGAAGGACAAAGGCACAAGGAAAAAACACCCCGTCGCGACCAGGAATCCGCACAGGCGCTACCTGCCTGCGACGGACCGGGCGCTCCTTGCATGCGGCGGTTCACTTTTCCGAGCTTCTCCATGTCTCTTGCATGTGTGGTTCTCGCCTATCTGTGCGGCTTGTGCTCGTCCATCAGCCTCACGAAACGATCGAACAGATAGTCCACATCGTGCGGTCCGGGGCTTGCTTCCGGATGGCCCTGAAAGCAGAAGGCGGGCTTGTCGGTGCGCGCGAAGCCCTGCAGGCTGCCGTCGAACAGCGACACGTGCGTCACGCGCGCCTGCGGCGGCAGGCTCGCCGCGTCGACCGCGAAGCCGTGGTTCTGGCTGGTGATCACCACGCGCCCGGTATCGAGGTCATGCACCGGATGGTTCGCGCCGTGATGTCCGAACTTCATCTTCAGCGTGCGCGCTCCGCTCGCCAGTCCGAGCAGTTGATGTCCCAAGCAGATGCCGAAGACCGGCATGTTCACGTCGAGCAGCTTGCGAATCGCCCGCACCGCGTAGTCGCAGGGTTCGGGGTCGCCGGGGCCGTTGGACAGGAACACGCCGTCTGGCTTCATTGCCAGCACCTCGTCGACCGGAGTCTGCGCGGGCACCACCGTGACGCGGCAGCCGCGCGCGGCCAGCTTGCGCAGAATGTTGCGCTTGACCCCGTAGTCATAGGCCACCACATGGCGCGTGGCGACGTCGCCTTTGCCGTAGCCTTGACCGAGCGCCCACTCGGTTTCGCTCCACTCGTAGGGCTTGCCGCAGCTGACCACTCTGGCGAGATCCATTCCCGAAAGCCCGGGAAAGGCTCGGGCCTGCGCCAGGGCGAATGCCTCGTCGATCCTGCCGGCCATGAGGCAGCCGTTCTGCGCCCCCCGGTCGCGCAGAAGGCGGGTCAGCCTGCGCGTGTCGATGCCGGCGATGGCGGGCACGCCCTGAGCGCGCAGGTACTCGGCAAGATCGGCGCTCCTGCGGAAGTTGCTGGCCCGCACCGGCGGCTCGCGGATCACCAGCCCCGATGCATAGATCCTGTCCGATTCCACGTCCTCCGCGTTCACGCCGGTGTTGCCGATGTGCGGATAGGTGAGCGTGACGATCTGCCGGCAGTAGGAAGGATCGGTCAGTATTTCCTGGTAGCCGGTCATCGCGGTGTTGAACACCACTTCGCCGACCATGTGGGTCGCCGCCCCGAACGACGCGCCCCGGAAAACCGTGCCGTCCGCGAGGACCAAGACGGCAGGCTCCTGATTGAGGGCGGACACGAAAACTCCCGGCGTGCGATTGGACGACCAGATACGGAAAGCGGGAGGGGCGCACCCCTCCCGCTCGGCAAACTATGAAATTATAGCCGCCGCCCGCGCGCGCTTCAACGCCGGGGCTTCTGGCTCGCGCTGCTGCAGGGCGCGAACATCCGCGTGTCCCGCGGCCGCAGTCTTTTCCTGCTCAATGCACCAACGGGCTAGCGAAGCCCCAAGACATCCTGCATGTCGAACAGGCCGGCCTTCTTGTCCGCAAGAAACCTGGCGGCCCGCAGGGCGCCCAGCGCAAAGGTCGCCCGGCTCGAAGCCTTATGGACGATCTCGATGCGTTCGCCGATTCCGGCGAACAGTGCGGTGTGATCCCCCACGATGTCGCCTCCGCGGACCGTGGCAAATCCGATGGTGGAAGCCTTGCGCTCTCCCGTCACGCCCTCGCGGCCGTAGACCGCATGCGACTTCAGATCGCGCCCCAGAGTTCGCGCGATGACTTCGCCCATGCGCAGCGCCGTGCCCGAAGGCGCATCGACCTTGTGGCGGTGATGCGCCTCAATGATCTCGACGTCGTACCCTTCGGCCAGCACGGCGGCCGCGGTCTCCAGCAGCTTGAACACCAGGTTGACACCCACGCTCATGTTGGGTGCCATCACGATCGCGATGCGCTCGGCCGCCTGCGCGATGCGCTGCTTTTGCTCCGGGTTGAACCCGGTCGTGCCAATCACCATGCGCGCGCCGTGACTGATGCAGGACTCCAGGTGCCGCAGGGTGCCTTCGGGACGCGTAAAGTCGATGAGGACGTCGCACCCCCGCAGGGCCGCCTCAAGGTCGGCGCCAATCGCCACGCCATTGGGAGAGCCGATGAGCTCGCCGGCGTCCTTGCCGAGCAGCGGGCAGTCGCGGCGCTCCAGCGCCGCGTGCAGCCGCAGGTCGGCGGACTGCGCAAGCGCCTCGAGCAGCGCTCGCCCCATCCTGCCGGTGGCTCCGGCCACGGTGATCCGCAAGGGCGCCATGTCCGGCTAGGGCTTCGCCGCTTCGGTGGGCGCGCGGGACAGCGCGCTTGGCACGGCGTCGCCTTCGATGCGAACCAGCCGGTCCTCCTCGAATACCACCGTGATGCGCCGTTCGCGCCTGACGTCACCGGCGCGCCCGGTCAGATAGACGTAATCCCAGCGCTGCGGATGAAACGGATCGGCAATGAGCGGCGTGCCCAGGATGAAGCGCACCTGGGACCTGCTCATCTCTGGCTTGAGTCGTTCGATCATCTTCTGGTCGACGTAGTTGCCCTGTTGCATTTCGATCTTGTGCGGTACGAGGAAGCAACCGCCGAGTAGGAGCAAGACGACGACGGCGAATCGGTGCATGGCTAGCGAGTCCGGTCGATATCCGCGCGCCTCGCGCGGTTTCCAAGGAAAATCAAAGCCGATATGATAGTTGACCTCGCCACTGATGTCAGTCCTGGCCATGAGCACTCCGCAAGATCTGAAGAGCATCGGACTGAAAGCCACGCTGCCGCGACTGAAGATCCTGAACCTGTTCGAGACGAGCAAGGAGCGGCACCTGACCGCCGAGGACGTCTACAAGGTGCTGCTCGGCGAAGGCATGGAAATCGGTCTCGCGACCATCTATCGCGTGCTCACGCAGTTCGAGCAAGCGGGATTGCTCACGCGTCATCACTTCGAAAGCGGCAAGGCGGTCTTCGAGCTCAATCAAGGCGGCCATCACGATCATCTGGTGTGCGTGCTCTGCGGCCACGTCGAGGAGTTCTTCGACGCCGAAATCGAGCGCCGGCAGATCAAGATCGCCAAGGAGCGGGGCTTCAACATCCAGGAGCACTCGCTGCAGATCTACGCCGAGTGCATCCGACCCAACTGCCCCAACAAGCCGAAGGCGTGAGGCATCGGGCCCAAGCGGCGTGAGGGGCGAAGATCGACAGGCCGAAGGCCTCTCGTCCCCTCCGTTTACGCCTTCATTCCCAGCATCTCCTCGGCGTGCCTGCGCGTAGTCTCGGTGATCTTGACCCCGCCCAGCATGCGGGCGATCTCTTCCACGCGGGCGGGCGCGTCCAGCACCGTGACGCTGCTCGCCACGCCCCCGGGTACCGCGCGCTTTGCAACCCGCCACTGATGATCGGCCGCGGCGGCCACTTGCGGCAGGTGCGTGACGCACATGACCTGATGGCTGCGTCCGAGCGCCTTGAGCATGCGCCCCACGATCTCCGCCACCCCTCCGCCGATGCCGACGTCGACTTCGTCGAAGACCAGCGTGGGAACCCGTGCAACCTGGCTGGTCACGGTCTGGATCGCCAGCGAGATCCGCGACAGCTCGCCGCCTGAAGCGACCTTGGCAAGCGGGCGCGGCGCAACGCCGGGGTGCGCAGCGACCAGGAATTCAACCTCTTCGGTCCCGTAGGCCGCGCCCTCCTCCAGCGGCGTCAGGGCGATCTCGAACCTGCCCCCCTTCATCGCCAGTCGCTGCATCGCTTCGCTGACCTTGTCCGACAGCTCGTCCGCGGCACGGGCCCGCACCGCACCGAGCCGCCCGGCGGCCGCGAGATAGGTGCTCTTCAGCTGCGCTTCGCGCCGTGCGGCCGCGTCCGGGTTCAGACGCGTGTCGAGTTCGCGCAGGCGGTCGGAGGCTCGCTGCAGCATTTGCGGAAGGTCTTGAGGCGCCGTGCGGTACTTGCGCGCCGCCGCGTGAATCGCCTCGATCCGGGATTCGACTTCGCGCAGGCGCCGCGGGTCGAGTTCCAGCCGCTGCTGATAGCGGCGCAGCGCGTAGACCGCCTCCTGGAGCTGGATCTGCGCGCCGGCCACGCCCTCCAGCACCTCCTTCAATGTCTGATCGTATTGCAGCAGCGCCTTCAGCCGGCTCTGCGCGCCCGCGATGGACGCCAGCGCCGACACCTCATCCTCGGACAATGCCTGCAACGCGGATTCCGCGCCCTCGATCAGGCTGGCGGCGTGCGCGAGCCGGCGGTGCTCCTGATTCAGCTCGTCCCATTCCTCGGGCCGGAAATTGAGCGCGGAGAGCTCCCCGACCTGCCACTCGAGCTGTTCGCGCTCGCGCGCTGCGCCCGCGGCGTCGCTCTCCGCCGACTGGCGCGCCTGTTTCGCCGACTGCCAGGCACGCCAGGCATCGGCCACTTCCACGGCGAGCGCCGTCGCACCCGCGTACCGATCGAGCAGCTCGCGCTGCTGCACGGGCCGCAACAGCGACTGGTGGGCGTGCTGACCGTGGATGTCGACCAGGTATTCGCCGATATCCTTCAGTTGCTGGACAGTGGCGGGGCGGCCGTTCACATACGCACGCGAGCGTCCGCCGCTGTCGATCACCCTGCGCAGCAGGCACAGCCCATCCTGCGCCAAATCGTTTTCCTCCAGGTAGCCGCGCAGGGCAGCGTTGCGTTCGATCGTGAACTCGGCGGCCACTTCGGCCTTTTCGCACCCCTCGCGCACCAGGCCGCTTTCGGCGCGCTCGCCGAGCACGGCTGCCAGCGCCTCGATCAGGATCGACTTGCCGGCGCCAGTCTCGCCAGTGAGCACGGTGAACCCCCTGCCGAACTCCAGGTCCAGCCGTTCGACGATGACGAAGTCGCGGATGGTGAGGCTGCGCAGCATGCGATGGCGTTATCCTGCGGTGCCGACCCTCACAGGGTCTCGGACCAGTGCAGTTTCTCGCGCAGCATGTGGTAGTAGTCATGGTCCGGCGGGTGCAGCAGCCGGATCGGATGCGGACAGCGGCGCACGATGACCTTGTCGCGCTCCTTCAGTTCGAAGTGGGAATGACTGTCGAAATGCACGCGGGCATCCGCCCCCTTGTGCACGGTGATTTCGACCGCGGCATCCGGGCCGACGACGATCGGCCGGTTGGACAGCGTGTGGGGAGAGACGGGCACCAGCGCGATCAGGTTCAGGCTCGGGTGCAGGATGGGGCCGCCGGAGGACAGCGCGTAGGCGGTCGAGCCGGTCGGACTGGCCACGATCAGGCCGTCGGACCTCAGGTTGTAGACGAAGCAGCCGTCGATGCGAACCTCGATTTCGATCAGACTGCCTTCCGCGCCCTTGTTCACCGCGACGTCGTTGAACGCAAGCACCCGCTGGGTCGTCTGCGACCCGCTCACCACTTCCGACTGGAGCAGCATGCGCCGCTCGGTGATGAACTTGCCCGCGAGCATCGAGCCGAGGCTTTCGAACATGGTCTCGATCGACAAGTCGGTCAGGAATCCCAGCCTGCCCTGGTTCACCCCCACCAGCGCCACGTCGTAGGGCGCGAGCGTGCGCGCGATGTTGAGCATGGTGCCGTCGCCGCCGATGACGATCGCCAGTTCGGCGCGCTGCCCGATCTGCTCGAGGGGGAGCACTTCGTATCGGTTTCTGCCGATATGCGCGGCGGTGAGCGGGTCCAGCATCACGTGCACGCCCCGCTGCTCGAGAAAGGCGGCGAGCTTGAGCAGCGGCTCGGCGATCTCCGGGCTCTTGTACTTGCCAATCAGGGCGACCTGCTGAAACTGGCTCATCGCACGGGAATTAAAGCACATTTCCCTGGGCGCCAGCCGCGCCCGGGAACGCTTGGCCGCGCCTCGTGTCCGACCGCCTCGGAGCCCCAAAAGGTTTGTAGAATTGAAGCATGTTGAGCGAACGCGCCAGAATCCTGCTCAAGACCCTGGTCGAGCGTTACATCGCCGAGGGCCAGCCCGTCGGATCGCGGGCCCTGGCCAGGTTCTCGGGACTGGACCTGAGCCCGGCCACTATCCGCAACATCATGGCCGACCTGGAAGACATGGGCTTCATCGCCAGCCCGCACACTTCCGCCGGTCGGGTGCCGACCCCGCGTGGCTATCGCTACTTCATCGACACGCTGCTCACGGTCAAGCCCCTCGATCAGGTGGAGATCCACCAGCTGGAAGAACAGCTCCAGGCCGACAACACGCAGCGCCTGGTGGTCTCCGCCTCCCATCTGCTGTCGGATTTGACCAAGTTTGCCGGCGTGGTGATGACGCCGCGCAGGCGCTCCGCGGCCTTCCGCCACATCGAGTTCCTGAATCTGTCCGACCGCCGCATCCTGCTGATCATCGTGACTCCGGAAGGCGACGTGCAGAATCGCATCATCGCCACCGATCGGGCTTACTCTTCGTCGGAACTGACCGAGGCGGCAAACCTCCTCAACCAGAACTACGCCGGCTTGACCTTCGAGGAGATCAGGCCGCGCCTGCAGCAGGAGCTCAAGGAGCTGCGCGAGAACATGGTGCAGCTGATGACGCGCGCGCTGGAAATCGGCACCGAGGCGGCCAGCCGCTCGGACGACGCCTATGTGCTGTCCGGCGAGGGCAACCTGCTGCAGGTGCAGGATCTGTCGTCGAACATGCAGAGCCTGCGCAAGCTCTTCGAGTTGTTCGAACAGAAGACCAGTCTGCTGCAACTGCTCGATCTGAGCACCCGCGCCCAGGGCGTGCAGATCTTCATCGGTGGCGAATCCGGCCTAGTGCCGCTGGACGACTGCAGCATCGTGACCGCACCCTACGAAGCCGACGGGCAGGTCGTCGGCACCCTCGGGGTGATCGGCCCCACGCGCATGGCCTATGAGCGTGTGATCCCGATCGTCGACATCACTGCGCGGCTCCTGTCCAGCGCGCTGTCACAGCATTGAAGCGCCGCCCATCGCCGGCTCCACGCGCCGCCCCCTGCGGGCCTTGCGCCTGATGTTTTCGCAGTTTCACCCGGAACCGAAGCACCAGCACGGCGCGCTGCCCAAGGCCGGCATCCTGCTCGTCAACCTCGGCACGCCGCAGGCACCCACGCCCGCCGCGTTGAAGCGCTACCTGAAGGAGTTCCTGTGGGACCCGCGCGTGGTGGAAATTCCGCGCGTGTTCTGGTGGCCGATCCTGCATGGATTGGTCTTGCGCAGGCGCCCGCGAGAGTCGGCCCGCAAGTACGCGAAGATCTGGACTTCCGAAGGCTCGCCGCTGAAGGTCCACACGGAAAAGCAGGCGACGCTCCTGCGCGGCTACCTCGGGGAACGGATCAAGACGCCGCACGCGGTCCAGTGGGCGATGCGCTACGGGGAACCCTCGATCCCGGCCGTCCTGAAGAGCCTGCGTGAACTAGGCTGTGACCGCATCCTGGTGGTGCCGCTCTATCCTCAATATTCCGCCAGCACCACGGGCAGCGTATTCGTCGCCGTGGCACAGTTTCTGGCCGCCACGCGGAACATGCCGGCATTGCGCTTCGTCAAGCACTTTCACGATCACCCGGCCTACATTGCAGCGCTCGCCAGGCAGGTGAACGACTACTGGGTAACGCACGGCCGTCCGGACAAGCTGGTTCTGTCCTTTCACGGCGTGCCGCGTTTCACGCTGGATCGAGGTGATCCGTATCACTGCGAGTGCCAGAAGACCGCCCGCCTGCTGGCCGAAGAGCTGGGGCTGAAGCCGGATGCGTGGGTGCTGAGCTTCCAGTCGCGCTTCGGACGGGCGCGCTGGCTGGAGCCCTATACGATCGATGTGGTGCGAGAACTCGGGAGGCGCAAGACCGGGCGCGTCGACGTCTTCTGCCCAGGCTTCGTGTCTGATTGCCTCGAGACCCTGGAAGAAATCGGCATCGAGAACAAGACCGCCTTCCTCAGCGCGGGCGGCGCGCAGTTCCACCTCATCCCCTGTCTGAACGAGCGTCATGAGTGGATCCAGGCACTGGCCCGCATCGTGGCGGAGAATCTGTCCGGCTGGGCATCGACCGAGTTTGACTCCGCTGCAGCAAAGCGCGCAGCCGAACTGGCGCGCAGCCGAGCACTGTCGCTTGGCGCCAAGAGCTGACCGACCCGATAGTCCGAACCGTCCGACCCCTGCGCCGCCGAGCCGGCAAGATCCTAGATCAGAGTAGCGCCCTGCTTGCGGCCGTATTCGGTCTTGCGGTCGTACGCTTCGGTCACTTTCAGGTACTTGTTCAGGAGCGCCTCGCCGATCCGATTGGCTTCCTCGGTCAGCGCTTCGCAGGTCTTGGCTGGCGCTGCGCCTCGCAAGACCGTCTCGATCTCGCGACCGGCCCGAAGGGCCTGTTCCTTGTGGAAATCGTGGTAACGCTCGACCGCATCCACGAACCGCCTCCAGCGTTCGCGCAACTGGCGGGCAGCGCGTATTTCCCCTCGCCAGCGCGGACGCACGCTGCTCACCGTGACCGCCACAGCAACCTCCTCCAGCCTGCACACGCCATCCTGCATCTTGTGGCGGAATTTCCATTGCACCTCCCAGCGGGTGCGGCTCGGGTGGCGTTTGCCATCCTGACCGAGCGGTCCTTTCTGGTTGATCTGCTCGCTCAGGACCACGGCGGAGCTTCCGTCGATGTAGTAATAGCCGGCCTGCTCGCGCAGCAGCGGCTCGCTTTGCGCGGTCAGCGGTTGCAAGAGCACTGCCAGAATGGCGGTGATCAGTCGGGTCTGCATGCGGAAACGTCGAGACGACGGGGAAGGGTTCGAAGTGCCTTAGTATACGGCCCGCGTCGTGCCCCCTTTTCGCTCGGATTCGGTGGTCCGGGGGTTGAAACCCGGCCCCTTGTCCCCATAAACAATGAGCACGTGTTCGTTCTGGAGGAGTACATGCAGGACCAGGAACAACAAGCGGTGATCCAGCCGGCCGCACCCGCCGCTCCGGAGCCGCGCGAAGCCGCCAGTGAGGCGCAAGTCGCGGAGGCGATGCCGAGCCTGGAACAGCTGCTCAAGCAGGCCGAGCTCGCGGCCCAGGAACACCACGACGCCTGGCTGCGCGCCAAGGCGGAAGCCGACAACATCCGCAAACGGGCGCAGACCGAAGTGGCCAACGCCCAGAAGTACGCGATCGAGGCATTCGCGGCGCAACTGCTCGCGGTGCGCGACAGCCTGGAAGCGGCACTTGCGGTCCAGAATGCCACGATCGAGTCACTGAAAGCCGGCGTGGAGTTGACGCTGAAACAGCTCAACTCGGCATTCGAGCGTTTCAATCTCAAGGAAATCAACCCCTTGGGCGAGAAGCTGGACCCTCACAAGCACCAGGCGATGAACGTCATCGAGGCGGATGCGCCAGCCAATACGGTCGTGGCCGTGCTCCAGAAGGGCTATCAACTCCATGATCGCGTGATCCGCCCGGCCTTGGTGACCGTGGCCAAAGGCAAGGACGCTTGAAACCCGGAGCAGGCGCCCTAACCTAGCGCTGCAACGGAAAAATTCCACCGAGAAAGAGGCATTCTCATGGCAAGGATCATCGGCATCGACCTGGGCACGACCAATTCCTGTGTGGCCGTGATGGAAAACGGCCAGCCGAAGGTGATCGAGAACTCCGAAGGCGCCCGCACCACGCCGTCGATCGTCGCCTACATGGAGGACGGCGAAGTACTGGTCGGTGCGCCGGCGAAGCGGCAAGCGGTCACCAACGCGAAGAACACGCTCTACGCCGTGAAGCGACTGATCGGCCGCCGCTTCAACGACAAGGAAGTCCAGAAGGCGATCAAGCACGTCCCTTACAAGATCGTCGAGGCCCCGAACGGGGACGCGTGGATCGAGGTACGCGGCAAGAAGATGGCTCCGCCGGAAGTGTCCGCGCAAGTGCTCATCAAGATGAAGAAGACCGCCGAAGACTACCTCGGCGAGCCTGTCACCGAGGCGGTGATCACTGTGCCCGCCTATTTCAACGATTCGCAGCGCCAGGCGACCAAGGACGCCGGCCGCATTGCAGGTCTGGAGGTCAAGCGCATCATCAACGAGCCGACCGCCGCGGCGCTTGCCTTCGGCATGGACAAGAAAAAGGGCAACCGCAAGATCGCGGTCTACGACCTGGGCGGGGGTACATTCGACATCTCCATCATCGAGATCGCGGAGGTGGAAGGCGAGCACCAGTTCGAGGTGCTGTCCACCAACGGCGACACCTTCCTGGGCGGCGAGGATTTCGACCAGCGCCTGATCGACTATCTGGCCGATGAGTTCAAGAAGGAGCAGGGAATCGATCTGCGCAACGACGTGCTGGCGCTGCAGCGCCTGAAGGAGGCGGCCGAGAAGGCCAAGATCGAGTTGTCTTCGAGCCAGCAGACCGAGGTCAACCTGCCCTACATCACGGCGGACGCAAGCGGACCGAAGCACTTGGCGGTGAAGATCACGCGCGCGAAGTTCGAAAGCCTGGTCGAGGACCTGATTCAGAAGACCATCGAACCGTGCCGCGTCGCGATCAAGGACGCCGGGGTGAAGACCTCGGACATCGACGACGTGATTCTGGTCGGCGGTCAGACGCGCATGCCGAAAGTGCAGGAGGTCGTGCGCGAGTTCTTCGGCAAGGAACCGCGCAAGGACGTCAACCCGGACGAGGCGGTTGCCATCGGCGCCGCGATCCAGGCCGGCGTGCTCAAGGGCGAGGTGAAGGACGTGCTGCTGCTCGACGTGACACCGTTGTCGCTCGGCATCGAGACGTTGGGCGGGGTGATGACCAAGCTCATCCCAAAGAACACCACGATCCCGACCAAGGCTACGCAGGTGTTCTCGACCGCCGAGGACAACCAGACCGCGGTGACGATCCATGTGCTGCAGGGCGAGCGCGAAATGGCGCGCGACAACAAGTCGCTCGGCCAGTTCAACCTGACCGACATTCCGCCGGCGCCGCGCGGCATGCCGCAGATCGAAGTGACGTTCGACATCGACGCGAACGGCATCCTGCACGTCTCGGCCAAGGACAAGGCCACCGGCAAGGAGAACAAGATCAAGATCCAGGCGAGTTCCGGGCTCACTGAGGAAGAGATCCAGCGTATGATCAAGGACGCGGAAGCCCACGCCGAGGAAGACCGGCGCGCACGGGAACTGGTCGAAGCGCGCAATCAGTGCGACGCGCTGATCCACACCGCGAAGAAGTCGCTCGTCGAGCACGGCGACAAGGTCGGTGCGGAAGAAAAGTCGAAGATCGAAGCGGCGATCAAGGCGGCGGAGGCTGCGCTGAAGAGCGACGACAAGGCCGAGATCGAGGCCAAGACCCGGGCGCTGGCCGAAGCTTCGCACAAGCTGGCCGAGAAGATGTACGCGCAGGGCGCGTCGGCGTCCGGCGCATCCGGGCCGAAGCGCGAGCCGGAAGGCAAGCCGGCCGAGGAGGGCAACGTCGTGGACGCGGAGTTCGAGGAAGTCAAGGACAAGAAGAAGTCCGCCTGAAGCCAAAGGTCCGGCGGTCTGGAAAGAAGTCGAGGGGTGAAGCGGGACCGCTCCCGCTCACCCCTTGCCGCGTTTAGGGAGCACCGTGCCGATAAGCTGAGTCAAGGCAGACATGGCGAAGCGCGACTATTACGAAGTACTCGGCGTCACTCGCGACGCTTCCGAAGAGGACATCAAGAAGGCCTACCGGAAGCTGGCGATGAAGTATCACCCGGACCGCAATCCGAACAACCCGAAGGCCGAAGAACAGTTCAAGGAAGCGAAGGAAGCGTACGAAGTCCTCTCGGACGCGAGCAGGCGGGCGCTGTACGACCAGTACGGTCACGCGGGAGTGGATCCTTCGGCAGGCATGGGCGCGGGAGCGGCCGGCGCCGGTTTCGGTTCGTTCGCCGACGCCTTCGGAGACATCTTCAGCGATATCTTCGGCGGCCGCACGCGCTCCAATGTCTATCGGGGCGCGGATCTTCGCTACAACCTCGAGATCACGCTGGAGGAGGCGGCGCGCGGCACCGAAACGCGCATCCGCGTACCCTCCATGGAAGAGTGCGCGACTTGCGGGGGATCCGGCGCGAAACCCGGCACCCATCCGGTCACCTGCCCCACCTGCGGCGGTCACGGACAGGTGCGCATGACCCAGGGCTTCTTCTCGATTGCGCAAACCTGCCCGAAGTGCCACGGCGCAGGCAAGGTCATCCAGCAGCCGTGTCCGACTTGTGCGGGCGCCGGACGGGTCAAGCATCACAAGACGCTGTCGGTGAAGATCCCGGCCGGGGTGGATGAAGGGGACCGCATCCGTCTGAGCGGCGAGGGCGAAGCCGGCATCAATGGCGGACCCAGCGGCGACCTCTATGTCGTGATCCACATCAAGCCGCACGAAGTCTTCACGCGCGAGGGCAACGACTTGCACTGCGAGATGCCGATCAGCTTTGCAAAGGCGGCGCTGGGCGGCGAGATCGAAATTCCGACGCTGGACGGTTCGGCCAAGATCCGGATTCCGCCGGAGACCCAGACCGGCAAGGTGTTTCGCCTGCGCGGCAAAGGCATCAAGGGCGTGCGCAACCAGACCCACGGCGACCTGCTGGTGCACGTGGTGGTGGAGACGCCCGTCAATCTTACGGCGCGTCAGAAGGAGCTGCTGCTCGAACTGGAGGAAATCAGCCAGCGCGACACCTCCCGTCACAATCCGCGCGCGAAGTCGTGGATGGATAAGGTGCGGCAGTTCTTCGAGTCGTAGCAACTCGATCTTTCCCTTGCAACGCTGCGCGGGATCGCTCGAATCGCGCAGCCGCCCGGGCCTACCGGCGGCGCCAGGTGGTGCCCTGTGGACCGTCTTCGAGCACGACTCCGGCCGCGGCCAACTCGGCCCGAATGCGGTCGGCCTCGGTGAAGTTCTTCGCCTTCTTCGCCGCCGCGCGCTCGGCGATCAGCGCCTCTATCCTCTGCGCCGTCCACCCCGCCGGCAGCTCGCCGCGCAGGAAATCTTCGGCGGGCCGGCGCAACAGTCCGAGAATCCCGGATAGTCCGCGCAGCAATCGCGCCGCCTCGGGCGCGCGCGTGCGATTGAGCTCTCCGGCCAGATCGAACAGCACCGCCACCGCCTCGGGCGTGTTGAAATCGTCGTCCATCGCCTCCCTGAAGCGGATCGCGAACGGATTCGACCAGTCGACCGCGACTTCGCCCCCGAATCCCTTGAGCGCCGTGTAGAGCCTGGTCAACGCCTGCCTTGCGTCTTCCAGATGCTGGTCAGAATAGTTGAGCGGGCTGCGGTAATGCGCGCGCACGATGAAGAAGCGCACCACCTCGGCGTCGTACTTGGCCAGCACCTCGCGAACGGTGAAAAAGTTGCCCAGCGACTTGGACATCTTTTCGTTGTCCACGCGCACGAAGCCGTTGTGCAGCCAGTAATTGACGAAAGGGTGCCCGTGCGCGCCTTCTGACTGCGCGATCTCGTTCTCGTGGTGCGGGAACTGCAGATCCTGCCCGCCTCCGTGAATGTCGAAATGGCTCCCGAGGTAGCGCTCGCTCATCGCCGAGCACTCGATGTGCCAGCCGGGCCGGCCCCGGCCCCACGGGGAATCCCAGCTCGGCTCGCCCGGTTTGGCCGCCTTCCACAGGACGAAGTCGAGCGGGTCACGCTTGTTGGGGTCCACTTCCACCCGCTCGCCGGCGCGCAGCTCGTCCAGGGTCTTGCCGGACAACTTGCCATACTCCGGAAAGTCGCGGACCGAGTAATAGACGTCGCCGTTGGGAGCCCGGTAAGCGAGACCTTTCTTCATCAGCGCGTCGATCAGCGCCAGCATTTGCGGCACATTGTCGGTGGCGCGCGGCTCGTAGTGAGGTTTGCGCACGCCCAGCGCTGCCGCATCTTCCTGCATCGCCTGCGTGAAGCGCGCGGTCAGATTCTCGATCGGCTCGCGATTCTCGGCCGCACGCTTGATGATCTTGTCGTCGATATCGGTAATGTTGCGCACGTAGGTGACCTCGAAGCCGCTCGCTTCGAGCCAGCGCGCGATCACGTCGAAGACCACCATGACGCGCGCGTGGCCCAGGTGGCAGTAGTCGTAGACGGTCATGCCGCAGACGTACATGCGGGCCTTGCCGGCCTCGATCGGCACAAACTCCTGCTTTCGGCGGGTCAACGTGTTATAGAGCTTGAGCATGTACGCGTTCAGATGGTGTGCCCGACAAAGCCTTCGCACCCGGCACTCGGCAAAGTTCGGCAGGGCAGCAGGACGGAACTGATCGGCGATTGTGGGCGGGAGCGGCTTGTTGGTAGAATTTAAATTATTAACAAGTACCTATCGCCTTTATTTCACGCGAAGTATAGCAGATGAACTTCTTGCGCATTTCGGTGCAATGCCTGCTTGCATTGGCCCTCACTTTGCCCGCGGTACTGCGGGCCGACGATTATCAAGAGGCTGCGCGGCTCTTCAAGCAGGGCAGGCACGCTGCGGCGCTGGAGAAGGTGGACGCGGTGCTGAGCGCCAATCCCAAGGACGCGCGCGCGCGCTTCTTGAAGGGATTGATCTACACCGAGCAGGACAAGCCACAGGAGGCGATCAGGATCTTTTCAGCGCTCACCGAGGATTATCCCGAGCTGCCGGAGCCCTACAACAATCTCGCGGTGCTCTACGCGGCGCAGGGACAGTACGAGCAGGCGCGCAAGGCACTGGAAATGGCGATCCGCACCCACCCGAGCTATGCGATCGCACACGAGAATCTGGGCGACGTCTACGCCAAGATGGCAAGCGAGGCCTATGACAAGGCGCTGCAGCTGGATCGGGGCAACAAGACCGCCCAGAGCAAACTCTCCCTGATCCGCGAGCTCTTCTCGAGCTCTGCACCCGCGCGGCCTTCCTCGGCGGTCCCGTCGGCGGAAACCGTCGCCGTCAAGCCAAGCGCACCGGCGGCCAGCCCCCTGCCGGCTGCAGCGGCGCCCCAGTCCTCGAAGACTCGACCCGATCCGGCGCAAGAGGTGCTGGAAGCCGTTCACGGCTGGGCGAGAGCGTGGGAAAGCAAGGATGTCGAGCGCTACCTCGGACACTATTCGCCCGACTTCGCGACCCCCGGCGGACAGCCGTGGGGGGCCTGGGCCGCCGCGCGGCGCGAGCGGCTGAAGAAACCGAAAGCGATCCAGGTGGTGGTCGGAGCGCCCAAGGTCTCCTTTGAAAACGAAGCCCGCGCCGTGGTCAGGTTCAAACAGACCTACAAGTCCGACATGCTGCACAGCACCGGCGAGAAGAAGCTGACTCTGGTCAAGTCTTCCGATCGCTGGCTGATCGTACAGGAGCAGATCGACCGGTGAGCCAGGCGCCGCTGCGCTGCTGGAAGCGTAATCAGGGCGGCTCGCATCAGCCGCTGTTGCAGGCGCTGCTCGTGGTCTTGCTGTCCGGGACCGCCCATGCCTGGTCGCTAAGTTTTCTGCCGGCGCGCGATACACTGCCGCGCCAACTGGCGCTGCCAGAGCAGATGCTGGTGCAGGCGCTGATGGAGATTGCCGACAACCGCACCCAAGCCGCGCTGGAGAGAATCGAAAAGCTGCTGGCGGTCAGCCCCAATTTCCGCCTCGCGCAGCTGATCCGGGGCGATCTTCTGCTGGCGCGAGGCCGTCCGATCGACAGCCTCGGCGCGGGCGCGCCGCCCGAACGGGTGGATGAACTGCGCGCGGAGGCGCGGACCCGTCTGGCGCGCTACGCCTTTCAACCGCCGACCCATCTGGTGCCGAAGAACCTCCTTGCGCTCGCTCCACACCAGAAGCACGCGCTGGTAATCGACACCTCGCGGTCGACATTGTTCGTTTTCGCCAACACCGACGGCGGCCCGAAGTACCTGGCCGACTTCTATGTGACGTTGGGCAAGAACGGCATCGAGAAAGTCCGCGAGGGAGACAAGAAGACCCCGCTCGGAGTCTACCGAGTAATCGACAGGCTGCCGAAGGACCGGCTCAGCGACTTCTATGGAGCCGGGGCCTTCCCGATCGACTATCCGAACGAGTGGGACCGGGCGCGCGGACGCAGCGGGTACGGCATCTGGCTGCATGGCACGCCGCTCGACACCTACAGCCGTCCGCCGCGCGCGAGCGACGGTTGCGTGGTGCTGGCCAACGAAGACCTGGAGGCGCTGGCCGACTACCTGGAGCCGGGAAGCACGCCGGTGGTCATTGCCAGGGATGTCGAATGGATTGCACCCGAGGTGGCCGCGGCGTTGCGTGCGCAGTTGCTGGAGCGGATCGAGCGCTGGCGCAAGGACTGGGAGAGCCGCGACACCGAACAGTACCTGAGCCACTACTCGCGCCGTTTCTCGGGCAACGGGGCCGATCTCGCGAAATGGGCGGCACAAAAGCGCCAGGTCAACGCGGCCAAGACATGGATCAGGGTCCGGATTTCCGATGTTTCCATGTTCCTTTATCCCGGCGAAGGCACGATGGCCGAAGTAACCTTCGAGCAGGACTATGCCAGCAGCAACCTCAGCAACCGCATGAAGAAGCGCCAGTACTGGATGCAGGAAGGCGAGGGCTGGAAGATCGTCTACGAAGGCGCCGCCTGATGGTGCGAGGCTCGACCAAGACTTGGAGGACCCGAAGAGTGGGCAATCTGCTGCCGGCGGTGCTGTTCGCACTCGCGCTTGCCGCACAAGCGGCCAACCCGCAGGTGGAAGTCACGACCAATCTGGGCAGCTTCACGATCGAGTTGTATCCGGACAGGGCACCCAAGACCGTCGATAATTTTCTGCGCTACGTGAAGGACGGTTTTTATGATGGCACGATCTTTCACCGCGTGATCGATGGCTTCATGATTCAGGGCGGCGGCTATACGGCCGATTTTGCACAGAGGAAAACGCGCGAACCGATCGAGAACGAAGCGGCCACGGGGCTCAAGAACCGCCGCGGAACGGTCGCGATGGCGCGGACCCGGCAGCCGCATTCGGCGACATCCCAGTTCTTTGTCAACGTGGCGGACAACGACTTTCTCGACCATCAGTCGCCGACCGTGCAGGGATTCGGTTATTGTGCGTTCGGGCGCGTCACGAAGGGGATGGACGTGGTCTACCGGATCGCCGGATCGCGTACCGGCCCCGGCGGGCCGTTCGGCCGGGACGTGCCGCAGGAAACAGTGCGCATCGAAAGCGCCAGAATGGTCGGAGAAACGCAGTGAACCCGCAAGTCAGGCTCTCCACTTCGCTCGGCGACATCACCCTCGAGCTCGACGAGCAGGCCGCGCCCAAGACCGTACGCAATTTCCTGGCCTACGTCGACGAAGGCTTCTACGACGGAACCATCTTTCATCGCGTCATCGACGGGTTCATGATCCAGGGCGGAGGCTTCGAACCGGGTCTGAGGCAGAAGCCAACGCGAGCGCCGATCGAGAACGAGGCGGCGAACGCGCTGAAGAACGACGCTTACACGATCGCGATGGCGCGCACCTCGGAGCCGCATTCGGCCAGCGCGCAGTTCTTCATCAACGTCAAGGACAACCCTTTTCTGAACTACAGCGCCTCCACGCCGCAGGGCTGGGGTTACTGCGCCTTCGGGCGCGTGGTCGAAGGCGAGGAAGTGGTCGACCGGATCAAGGGCGTGAGCACCGGCTCGCGCGGCTTTCATCGCGATGTGCCGCTGGAAGACGTCGTGATCACCAAGGCGCGGAGAATTTGAGGGCCGGGTGCATTCGCTCTTCATATCCGATCTGCACCTGGCGCCGCAAAGGCCGGCACCCGCCGAGGCATTGCTTCGTTTTCTGGCGCAAGTCGCGCCTTCCGCCGAGCGGCTCTTCGTGCTGGGCGATCTGTTCGAATACTGGATCGGCGACGACAGTCTGGCGCAACCTTTCAACCGCCAGGTGGCCGAAGCATTCCAGGGCTTGGCCCGGCGGGGTACGCGGCTCTACTTCATGCACGGCAACCGCGACTTCCTGATTGGCGAAGCATTCGGCCGCGCGGCGGGCATGATCCTGCTCGAGGATGGCACCGAGATCGACCTCTACGGCACCCGCGCGCTGCTCATGCACGGCGACGCGCTGTGCACCGACGACGTCGAGTATCAGAAGTTGCGCGCCATGGTGCGCAATCCCGCCTGGCAGCGCACGTTCCTGGCCAAACCGATCGAAGAGCGGATCCGCATGGCCCAGGCGTTGCGCGGCGAAAGCGAGCAGGCCAAGCAGACCAAGGACGCGGCGATCATGGACGTGTCCGTCTCGACGGTGGAATCCGTCCTGCGCGCGCGCGGCTATCCGCGTCTGATCCACGGGCATACCCACCGGCCGGCGCGCCACGAACACCTCGTCGATGGGCGGCTGTGCGAGCGCTTCGTGCTGGCCGACTGGTACGAGCAAGGCAGCTATCTCGTCTGCGACGCCGGCGGCTGCCGCGCCGTCCCGATCACCTGATCCGCGCCAGCCGGAGTGCATTCCTGGCTCTGCGCTCGATCAGATCTTGGCGAGCCCGCGAGCTAGGTCGGCGCGCAGGTCGC
Organism: Burkholderiales bacterium; assembly: GCA_035560005.1. Lineage (NCBI taxonomy): Bacteria > Pseudomonadati > Pseudomonadota > Betaproteobacteria > Burkholderiales > Burkholderiales bacterium. The sequence goes on from DATMAN010000020.1 coordinate 21,243, forward strand.
AAACCGCTTCGAGCCCGACCGCGACTCGCAGCAGTCCTTCGGTGACGCCAGCCTGCGCTCTCGCTTCCGGCGACAGCCGGCCGTGCGTCGTGCTCGCCGGATGGGTGATCGTGGTCTTGGCATCGCCGAGATTCGCCGTGATGGAAATCAACTGAGTGTTGTCGATCACCTTCCACGCCGCCGCTCGCCCGCCCTCGACCTCGAAGGACACGATTCCACCACCAGACTTCTGCTGGCGCATGGCCAATTCGTGCTGGGGATGCGAAGGCAGCCCAGGGTAGAACACCCGTCGAACTCTTGGATGCGCCTCCAGCCACTGTGCCAGCTCGAGCGCACCGCGTGAATGTGCCTGCATGCGCAGGCCGAGGGTCTCCAGGCCCTTCAGAATCACCCAGGCGTTGAAGGGCGAAAGCGCCGGGCCGGCGTTGCGCAGGAACACGGTCATCGGCTCGGCGATCAGCTCGCGGCGGCCGAGAATGGCGCCGCCGAGTACCCTGCCCTGGCCGTCCAGATACTTCGTCGCCGAGTGCATGACAATGTCCGCTCCCAGTGCCAGCGGCCGCTGAAGCGCCGGCGTGCAGAAGCAGTTGTCCACCACCAGCAGCGCGTTCTTCTCCTTCGCCAGTTGCGCCAACGCCGCAATGTCGGAGATCTCGGTCAAGGGATTGGACGGCGTCTCGAGGAAGAACATCCTCGTCTGCGGCGTCACCGCCGCCCGCCACTCGTCGACATCGGTGGCCGACACGAAAGTCGTCGCGATGCCGAACTTCTTCAGCAGGCCGTTGAACAGGTTTACGGTGGCGCCGAACAGGTTGCGCGAGGCGATCACGTGGTCGCCCGCTTTGAGCAGCCCCATGACGCAGCCCAGGATGGCCGACATCCCGGACGCCGTCGCCACGCAGCACTGCGCGCCCTCGAGCGCGGCGAGACGTTCCTCGAGCGCCTGCACCGTGGGGTTGGTATAGCGCGAATACACCATGCCCGGTTCTTCGCCCTGAAAACGGCGCGCCGCTTCGGACGCGTCGCGAAACACGAAGCTGGAGGTCAGATACAGGGCCTCGGCGTGCTCGTTGAACTGGCTGCGATGGATGCCCGCGCGCACGGCGAGCGTGTCGAACTCAAGCTCGTCCCACCTCATTGTCGGTCCTTCGATCGGGTCTCAAGGACAGCGGCGTGACGAACCGCGGCTCCCGCCAAACGCGCGGCCGCGCAAAAACAAAAAACCCGCTAGCTTTCGCTAAGCGGGTACCTGTTCGACACGCTTTAGCTGGATTTTTAGCGCGCCCGCAAGCTGCTCATCAAATCGGCGCGAGCCCCAACCCTACCGGCGGCCCGCCTGCTTGTCAACCCTGCCGGGACCCGCGAACCAAGATCCCAATGCAGAGGCACAGAAGACGCGGGGGGACGAGCTTCGACCCGATTCCATTCGTGTTTTGTTCCTCTGCCTTCTCTGCGCCTGTGTATTGGGTTCTTCGATGTGCCGCCCTAGTCGTTGGTCACCAGGTTCAAGTCGAGCTGCGTGCTGGCCACCTGCTGTCGCCGCAGCAGCTCGCCGTCGTTGCGCTGCGCCTCGACGGTAGCGAGGTATTCGGGCGTGACATCGCCGGTGACGTATACCCCGGTAAAGCAAGAGGTTTCGAAGTGCTGGATCCTGGGATTGACCGAGCGACACGCTTCGACCAGCGCTTCGAGATCCTGATAGATGAGCCGGTCTGCGCCGATCTCGCGCGCGACCTCCTGGTCAGTCCTTCCGTACGCGATCAGCTCGCGCGAGCAGGGCATGTCGATGCCGTACACGTTGGGGTAGCGCACCGGGGGCGCCGCCGAAGCGAAGAAGACCTTGCGTGCGCCGGAATCGCGGGCCATCTGCACGATCTCGCGGCTGGTGGTGCCGCGCACGATGGAGTCGTCGACCAGCAGCACGTTCTTGCCCCTGAACTCCATGCCGATGGCGTTGAGCTTCTGGCGCACCGACTTCTTGCGCACTTCCTGGCCCGGCATGATGAACGTGCGCCCGATGTAGCGGTTCTTGATGAAACCTTCACGGTACGGCAGACCCAGGCGATCGGCCAGTTCCATCGCCGAGGGCCGGCTGGAATCTGGGATCGGGATGACCACGTCGATGTCGAGATCGTGATGCTCGCGCTTGATCTTCTCGGCCAGGCCTCTGCCCATGCGCATGCGCGTCTCGTAGACCGAAATCCCGTCGATCACCGAGTCCGGCCGGGCGAGGTAGACGTACTCGAAGATGCAGGGATAGTGCTGGGGATTGATCGCGCACTGCTTGCTGTAGAAATTGCCCCCGTTGTCCACGAAGATCGCCTCGCCCGGCGCCACGTCGCGCACCAGCTCGAAGCCCAGCGTGTCGAGCGCCACGCTTTCCGAGGCGACCATGTACTCGGGCCCTTTTTCGGTCCTGGCCACCCCGACCACCAGCGGCCTGATTCCGAAGGGATCGCGGAACGCCAGCAGCCCGTAGCCGGCGATCATCGCCACGCAGGCATACGCGCCGCGCACCCTGCGATGCACCCCCGCCACTGCCGCGAAGATCGTGGGCGGATCGAGGCGCACTCCGCTGGCCGCGTCCTGCAGCTCGTGCGCGAGCACGTTGAGCAGAACTTCGGAGTCGGAGTTGGTGTTGACGTGCCGCAGGTCCTGGCGGAAGAGTTCGAGTTTCAGCTGCTCGGAGTTGGTAAGGTTGCCGTTATGGCCCAGCACGATGCCGAACGGGGAATTGACGTAGAGCGGCTGCGCTTCGGCAAAGGAGCTCGCGGAACCGGCGGTGGGGTAGCGGCAGTGGCCGATGCCCATCGTGCCCACTAGGTTGCGCATGTCGCGGGTCCGAAACACGTCGCGCACCAGCCCCGGTCCCTTGTGCATCTGAAACTGGTTGCCTTCGGCGGTGACGATTCCCGCCGCGTCCTGGCCTCGGTGCTGAAGGACCAGCAGCCCGTCGTAGAGCAGCTGATTGGCCGGTGATCTGGCCACGACGCCCACGATTCCACACATTTGCTATGTCCTCGCCGCGGGTTGCCCCTGCAACCGGGAGCAGAGTATACCCTCAGTCATAGCGGATCCGGGACCGGATTTCCGACGGCAACCACGGTTGAACCGCCTTGGCCGCCGTCTCCAGCGGAGCGCTGAGCATCGCTTCCTGCCAGTAACGCGCTTTGGGCAGTGGGGTCATCCCCGCCAGCAGCACCGCCGTCAATGCGATCACGATTCCGCGCGCAAGGCCAAACAGCGCTCCCAGCGCCCGGTCGGTACCCTGCAGGCCGGTAATCTTGACCACCTTCGCAATCTGCATCGACACCAGGCTGAAGAGCAGGACCGCGGCCACCATGACCAGGACGAAGCCCATCGCGAGGCGCGCGCCGGGATGCGAGACCCAGCCCGGCAGCCAGCTCGCGACGACCACCGCGCCGTACTTGGCGACGAAGAAGGCCCCGATCCAGGAAGCGAGCGAAAGCACTTCCCGCACCAGTCCCCGAACTACGCTGATCACCATCGACAGTGCCACCACCAGCAGCAGGACGAAGTCGAAAGCGGTCATGCCGCGGGCGGAAGTCCTCGCGCGTCCATCAGCTGTCGTCGCGTACGACGCTGGCTTCGCCGATCACCAGCTTGCGCGCCTTCAACCGGTCGCGCGCCTTCTCGGCCGCTTCCTTGGTCGGATAGGCCCCCACCCGCACACGCGTCAATTCGCCTCCGGCCGTCTTGATGGTTTGCGTATAGGCCTGGAAACGGCTTTCCTTGAGCTTGGTCACGAGCTGCCGCGCCTTCGCCGGGTCGGAGAAGGCGCCCAGTTGAACGACATAACCCGGCTCCGCCGTGCGTTCCGCCGAGGGCCTGGTGTTAGCGGGCGCGACCCCGGCAGTGGGCGGCAATGGGGCGGATGAACCGGCTGCCGGCGGCTGGGAAGGCAGCGTCGGCGCAGCCGTATCGCCGGGCGGGGTGGGCATAGCCCCCGGATTCGCCGGCGGGATCGGGGGAATGTTGATGGCCACGTCCTGGCTCAGCGGCTTGGGCTCGCTGTCAAGAAACATCGGCAGAAACACCACGACGATCAACACCAGCGCGATGGCGCCGACCAGACGCCGGCGCGCGCGCTTCTTGAGCTGCAGTTCCTCGTCGCTGATCGTTGCTCTTGCCATGTTCCCGTGAACGATTCAACCGGAACCGGTCGCCTGCATGACTGCGCCCACCGTGTAGAAAGACCCGAACACGACGATTCTATCATCGTCGCCTGCGAGTTCCCGCGCACGGAAGTACGCGCTCGCGGGATCGGGCGACAGCTCTACGGTCGCGTCCGCGCGCGCCTGCCGGACGGCAACGGCGAGTCGCTCGGCCGGGCAGCCGCGCGGGCCGGACAACGCACAAACCACCCAGCGGTCCACGACGTCTGCTGTGGCCCGGACGACGCCGGCCAGGTCCTTGTCCGCGAGCATTCCGAGAACGGCGATGGTGCTCCCCGCCTTCGGCATGGATCGCACGGCCGCCGCGAGCGCGCGGGCAGCCTGCGGGTTGTGTCCCACGTCCAAGATCACCTGCGGGCGCCCGGGGAGGACCTGGAGGCGGCCGGGAAGCGATACCTCGACCAGCGCCCGCCGGATCGCACCCATCTCGACGGGAAGCCGCTCGCGCATCGCTTCCAGAGCCGCGATGGCTCCTGCGGCATTGGCCAGCTGGTAGGCTCCGCGCAACGCCGGATGGGGCAGGCCGCTCTTCTTGCCGTGCGCGCTCCAGTATTGCCACTCGTGAGGACCTGCCCGGTAGCCGAAGTCGCGCGAGATCAGTTGCAGCCGGGCGCCGATCTCGCGCGCATGCGCGATCAGCGAAGCCGGCGGATCCTGGTCGCAGCACAGCGCCGGGCGCCCCGGGCGAAAGATGCCCGCCTTCTCCCATCCGATCTGTTCACGGGTCGTGCCGAGGTAATCCATGTGATCGAGATCGACGGTGGTGATGACTGCGCAATCGGGGTCGAAGGCATTCACCGCGTCAAGCCGGCCTCCGAGACCGACCTCCAGCACCGCCACTTCCACCCCCTGGCGCATGAAGAGGTCCACGGCGGCCAGGGTACCGAACTCGAAATAGGTCAACGGCACCTCCGCGCGCGCAGCTTCGATGCGCTCGAAAGCTTCGATCAGCATCGAGTCGGAGGCTTCGCGCATGCCGATACGCACGCGCTCGTTGTAGCGGATCAGGTGCGGCGAGGTGTAGAGGCCGATTCGATATCCGGCGAAGGCGAGCATCGCTTCCAGCATCGCGCAAGTCGAACCCTTGCCGTTGGTGCCGCCGACGGTGAGGATCGGAAACGAAGGGGTGAGCGCGGCCGCGCGCCGCACCTGGGCCACGCGCTCCAGCCCGAGGTCGATGGTGCGCGGATGCCGCCGCTCCAGCAGGGCAAGCCAGGCGCCGAGCGATCTGTCCACCGGGCAGAGAATCGCAGCCGGCTCCTCAAGGAGCGGGCAGCCGCATGAGCAGCGTGAGAAGGTTGGCGAGCTTGTCGCGCATCTGGCGACGATCGACGATCATGTCGATCGCGCCGTGCTCGAGCAGAAATTCGGCGCGCTGGAAGCCTTCGGGCAGGGTCTGGCGTACGGTCTGCTCGATCACGCGCGGGCCGGCGAAGCCGATGAGGGCGTTGGGCTCGGCGATGACCACGTCCCCGATCATCGCGAAACTGGCCGACACGCCGCCCATCGTCGGGTCCGTGAGCACCGAGACGAACGGCAAGCGCGCCGCCGACAGCTGGGTGAGCGCGGCGGTGGTCTTGGCCATCTGCATGAGCGAAGTCAGTCCCTCCTGCATGCGGGCGCCGCCACTAGCGGAAAAGCACACGAAAGGCAGACGCTGCTCGCAACACGCCTGCACGCCGCGCACGAAGCGCTCTCCGACCACCGAACCCATCGATCCGCCGAGAAAGCGGAACTCGAACGCGGCGCACACCAGCGGCACGGTCTTCACGCTGCCCTGCATGACGACCAGCGCGTCGTCCTCGCCGGTATCCGTCTTGGCCTGCTCCAGCCGCTCGGTATAACGCTTGCTGTCGACGAACTTCAGAAAGTCGATCGGCTCGACTTCGGCGCCGATTTCATAGCGCCCTTCGGGATCGAGCGTGATATCGAGCCGCTCGCGCGCCGTCAGGCGATTGTGATGGCTGCACTTGGGACAGACATTGAGATTCTTTTCGAGGTCCGCGCGGTAGAGCACGGTCTCGCAGACCTCGCACTTGCTCCATAGCCCTTCGGGAACCGCCTTCCTGGCCGTGCCCGCGCTGCGCTTGATCTTCGGGGGCAGGAGCTTGTGCAGCCAGCTCATCGTCGTTCCCGCGGTGCGGTCTCACGCGCCGTCGATGGCGCGGCGCATTGCGCTGACCAGCGAAGACAGATTGGTCAGCAATTCGCCGCGCGCAGACTTTTCGATCTCCTGCACGAGGCGGCTGCCTACGATCACCGCATCCGATACCGCTGCGACCGCTTGCGCGGTGGCCGGGTCGCGGATGCCAAATCCCACGCCCACCGGCAGCTTCACGTGGCTGCGTATGCACGGCACCTTCTCCGCGACTTCCCGCAGGTCAAGGTGCGAAGCACCGGTCACGCCCTTGAGCGAGACGTAGTAGACGTAGCCGCTTGCCACGCGCGCCACTTCGTCGATGCGTGCGTCCACCGAAGTGGGCGCGAGCAGGAATATCGAGTCGATTCCACGGGAGCGCAGGAGCGCGGTGAGTTCTCGGCTTTCCTCCGGAGGGTAGTCGACCACCAGCACGCCGTCGACCCCGGCCGCCCGGGCCGCGTCGGCAAATCTCTCGTAGCCCATCGCCTCGACGGGATTGGCGTATCCCATCAGGACCACCGGGCTCGTCGGGTCCTTGCGACGAAATTCCGTGACCATCCGCAGCACGTCGCCAAGTCCTACGCCGTGCTTGAGCGCCCGTTCGCTGGAACGCTGAATGGTCGGGCCATCCGCCATCGGGTCCGAGAAAGGCACGCCCAGCTCCAGGATGTCGGCTCCGGCGGCGACCAACGCGTGCATGATGGGCACCGTCATTTCCGGCGCCGGATCGCCGGCGGTCACGAACGGGATCAGCGCCTTGCGCCCCTGGCGGCGCAGCTTCTCGAACGTGGACGCGATGCGAGACATGTCACAAGGCGAGGATGCTGATGCAACGAGGAAGCCCCAAGAAGAGCATTCCAGTGACCTCCCTTTTCTTTCGAGATCGAGCAGGCCCGGGTGACGGGAGGGGAACGAGGCTGCGAGAACGCAACGCAACGAAAGGCGCCGTTGCGCGTGCCGGCGGCATCATCCTCCGATCCTTCTCCCTCGGTCTCGCATTCGTCATCCTCACGTCCCCGCCCTACAGCTCGATGCCGGAGGCCTTCGCCACCGTGTGCATGTCCTTGTCGCCGCGACCGGAAAGGTTCACCAGCAACACTTCCCCGCTCCTCATCCGCGGCGCCATCTTCATCGCCTGCGCGACGGCGTGCGCCGACTCGAGCGCAGGCATGATGCCTTCCAGGCGGGTCAGAGTGTGGAAAGCGTTCAAGGCTTCCTCATCCGTGACCGCGACGTACTCGGCGCGGCCGCTGTCCTTGAGCCAGGCGTGCTCGGGGCCCACGCCGGGATAATCCAGGCCGGCGGAAATCGAGTGCGTCTCCACGATCTGCCCGTTCCCGTCCTGGATCAGATAGGTCCGATTGCCGTGCAGGATGCCGGGCTTGCCGGCGCAGAGCGTGGCGGCGTGCTTGCCACTCGCGAGGCCGTGGCCCGCCGCCTCCACGCCGATGAGCCGCACCGAACGGTCTTCGATGTAGTGATAGAACACGCCCATGGCATTCGAGCCGCCACCCACGCAGGCCACGATCGCATCGGGCTGACGCCCGATCTCCGCGGGCATCTGGACGCGCAGCTCGCGGCTCACCACGGAATTGAAGTCCCGCACCATCATCGGATAGGGGTGCGGGCCGGCCACGGTGCCGATGATGTAGAAGGTGGTTTCGACGTTGGTCACCCAGTCGCGCATCGCCTCATTGAGCGCGTCCTTGAGCGTGCGCGAGCCGCTTTCCACCGGCACCACCTTCGCGCCGAGCAGCTTCATGCGATAGACGTTCATCGCCTGGCGCTCCACGTCCTCCGACCCCATGTAGACCACGCATTCCATGCCGTAGCGCGCAGCAACCGTGGCGGTGGCCACGCCGTGCTGTCCCGCGCCGGTCTCCGCGATCACGCGCTGCTTGCCCATGCGCCTGGCGAGCAGCGCCTGGCCCACGGTGTTGTTGATCTTGTGCGCGCCAGTGTGGTTCAAGTCTTCGCGCTTGAGCCAGATCTGTGCCCCGCCAAGGTGCTGAGACAGCCGCCGGGCGTGATAGACCGGACTCGGCCGGCCTACGTAGTGCTTGAGCTCGTACTCGAACTCGGCCAGGAACTGCGGATCGGTCTTCACGCTCTCGTAGCGCGTGCGCAGTTCTTCGAGCGCGTGCATCAGGGTTTCGGCAACGAAAATGCCGCCGTAGGGGCCGAAATGTCCGCGCCGGTCTGGAAGGTCGTAGCCCTTGAGGGCCTCATACATCTGCATTTCTCGCTCCACGGATGAAGGCGGCCACTTTGTCCGGGTCCTTGATCCCCTGCTTGGCTTCCACGCCGCTCGCCACGTCCACTGCCCACGGGCGAACGCGACGGATCGCCTCGGCGACGTTTTCGGGTGTCAGTCCTCCGGCAAGAATCACCGGCAGCGGAAGATTCCTCGGTATCAGCCCCCAATCGAAGGACACTCCCGTGCCTCCGGGGTTGCCTTCGACGAAAGCGTCGAGAAGCAGGCCTTTCGCGCCTGCGTAAAGGCGCGCGTATTGTAGCAAATCGACCCCTCGTCGAACCCTGACGGCCTTGATATAAGGCACGCCGAACTGCGCGCAGAACTCCGGCGCCTCGGCGCCGTGAAACTGCAGCATCGCCGGTTGCACTTCCTCCAGCACGCGTTCGACCTCGGCAGCTGTGGGATCCACGAGCAGGCATACCGTGGTGACGAAAGGCGGCGCGGCTCGCACGATCTGCGCCGCGCGCACCGTGTCCACCGCGCGCGGGCTGCGTGCGTAGAGCACGGTACCGATCGCGTGAGCTCCCGCGCGCGCGGCGAGCAGCGCGTCCTCCACGCGGGTGATTCCGCAGATCTTTACGAGTGTCATGAGGCAGAAGGATCCTCAACCGGTCGCGGTCAGGATCGATTCGAGCGCGTCGATCGGCGGCGCCGCCGGCAGCGACCAGTGCGCCGGGTATTCTACTTGTGAGAGATAGAGCCCGAGCGCGGGAAAGGTCGGCGCTGCGAGGCGCCGGTCCCGGCTCTCCAGCAGCTCCAGCACCCATCGCGCGGGCTTACGCCCGCTGCCGACGTAAACCAGCGAGCCGACGACGTTGCGCACCATGTGGTGCAGAAAGGCGTTGGCGCACAGATCGAAGCGTACCAGCGGACCGCGGCGCTCGATGTCGAGCCGGATAAGCGTGCGAACCGGATTCCGGGCCTGGCATTCAGCGGAACGAAACGCGCTGAAATCATGCTCACCGCAAAGATGACGCGCTGCCTCCCGCATCAACTCCACGTCAAGAGGCCGATGGAACCAGCCGACGCGCGTAGCGAACAGCGCCGGCCGCTCGGGGCGATTGAGCAAATAGTACGTGTAGCCGCGGCTGGTCGCGCAATAACGGGCGTGAAACGCCTCGTTCACTTCCCGTGCCCACAGCACGCAAACGCCACCGGGGAGCAAGGAGTTGACTCCTCGTACCCATGCGCTGTGTGGGCGCCGCGCATCGGTGTCGAAGTGCACCACCTGATGCAGCGCATGCACGCCTGCATCGGTACGTCCGGCGCATACGGCTTCGACGCGATGGCCGGCAATCGCGCTCAGCGCGCGCTCCAGTGCGTCCTGAACGCTGCATCCACCGGGTTGTGTCTGCCACCCGCAGAAGGGAGCGCCGTCGTACTCCAGACCCAGGGCGATTCTCGGCATCCGCGTTGACTCGCAAAAACAAACGCCGCGGGCGCAGGCCGCGGCGTGTCGATGGGCGCGATGGAAGCCTTGTGCTTACTCGAGCGCTGTCAGTACGGCCTCGGCGGCCGCTTTCTGCTCGGCGTCGCCCTCGGCGATGACCTCCTTCAGGATTTCCCGCGCGCCGTCCTTGTCCCCCATCTCCTGATAGGCCTTGGCGAGGTCGAATTTGGTCTGCACTTCGTACCACTTTTCGTCTCGCCCGACACTCGCTGCGCTCGGAGAGGTGGTGATGCCTCCAAGATCCAGGCTGATCGAAGACAGATCGATCGCGGGCGCGGATGCGTCGGACGTGGATTTGGGCTCGGCGGGCTCCAGCGACAGCGCCCCGATGTCGAAATCGAGTCCGCTGTCGCCGGTTGCGGCAGCGGGCGCGGAGGGCTCGGGCGGCGTGAACTTGGATATGTCGAAATCGAAATCAATGGCGCTGGCGCTCGGCACCGTAGGCTCCGCTCCGCCTCCGGGCTCCGTGGCCGGCAGGTCGATGTTCAGATCGACTTTCGTCGGGGGTGGTTCGCGACCCTCTCCCAGGCCCAGCTCCTCCGCCGACAGAACCTGCGTACGCTCCAGTTGTTGTGTCGTGTCTCCCACGTCGATATCGGTCGTGGTGGCGATTTCGTCGCCCTTGCCGACATCGAAATCCAGGCGCTCTGCCGCTGGCGCGGCGGCCACCGCCGCGCCAGCCGCTTGCTCCGCGCCTTTGCCGGCGGCGTAAAGCGAATTCTGAGGATCGATCTGATAGCCCAGCTTGACGGCCCTGTCCCAGAGTTCGCCGCGCCCGCCGGTGCCCTGCTGTAACTCGCGCGCGATCCGTTCGAAGGTCTTTACGTCCTTGCGTTTTGCGTAGATCTCGAGCAGCTTGGCGTGCACTTCGTAGCGGCGCGGATGAGCCGCCAGGGCTTCCTTGAGCAGTTCTTCGGCCTGGGCATCCCGGCCATAGGCGAGGAAGATCTCCGCCTCCTCGAGCGGATCGACTTCCTCGGTGATGTCGCGGCTGCGTGCACTCAGCCCGTCGGTGTCCCCGGGAGCGAACGCTGCGACCCCCGCCGCCGCCGCACCGCTCGGCGCTAGGCGCGCAGGCGCAACCTCTTCCGACGGCGCCTTGGCCTCACGACGCCGGCGAATGGTACGAACCGCGAGCAGGCCGAGCACGAGAACGAAGAGTCCACCTGCGGCCAGATACAGCGGCTCGTCGAGAACCTGGTCGAGCAGACTGGGCGGCGGGGGCGGAGGGGGTGGTGCTGGTCGGGGGCGCGCCTGTTGCGCCGGGGGCGTGGAAGGCGGTGCCGCGGCTTGCGGTGCTTCGCTCGCGGGCGGGGGTGCGGGTTGCGCGGGCTGAGCACCCGGTGTCGGCTGTGCGGACGAAGCGGCCCCAGCCGGAGCTGCCGGCTGAGCGGGCGCCGTGGGGACGGGCGACGCGGCAGGAGGCACCGCGGGCTGTGCGGGCTGAGCCGGGGCGGTGGTCGCGGGTGCCTGCGGCCGCGGTGCAGTCGAGCCTGCCTGGCGCTGCAGCTCCGCCATCTGCTGGTTCTTCAGCTCGACCAGCGCCTGCAGATCCTTGATATTCTTCTCGAGCTTCGCCACTCGCTCGTTCGCTTCCCGCAGCGCCTTGTCGCGCGCCACCACCTCTTCCTCTGCAGCCTTGCCTGCGGCAGCAGCGCCTGCGGCTGCGGCCTCTTCACCCTTCGAAAGCTTGACCACCTCCTTGGGCTCGACGACAGGCGCAGCCTTGTCTTCCACCTTCGGTGCAATCTGACCGGCGGCCGCCTGCTGCGCAGGCTCTTCGGCGGGTGCGGGCGCGGCTGCGGCGAGCCGTTCACGATACGCCTTCCAGTCCGCGGCCTGCACGCGCACCTCCCTGCGCGCCTCGGCGATGCCGATGCGACCGTATTCCGCGGGGTCCGGCAATCGGATGATCTTCCCGGTCCTGAGCCGGTTCATGTTCCGACCCGAAAAAGCGTCGGGATTGTTGCGGAACAGAAGGACGAGCATCTGCTCGAGCGTGACGTCGGCCGGCTTCGCACGCAGCGCGATCGTGGACAGCGTGTCGCCGCGCTTGGTCGGACCGTAACTCTCCGTCACCCCTACGCCCGGCACAGCGGCGACTTCGACGTCGAACAGAGTCGGCGCGGTTCCGCCAATGGTTTCGACCGGGCCGGAGGGTTGCGACGCAGTTGCAGGCGGTTGCGCGGCCGCGGGAACGGAGGCTGCTTCGACGGTATCGGTGGGCGTTGTGGGAATCGGCGCGCCCGCTTCCTTCGGGGCCGGTTCGGCCGGCAGTGGCTGCGGCTTGGGCGCGGCCTGCGGAGGCGCCGCTGCGGTCGTCGGAGCGGCTGCGGCCGCTGCCGCGCGCTGCTTCTCGCGCTCGGCGATCAAATAGGGCGGATCCACGAACGCCGTGTATTCCCGTGTGACACGGCCCGCAGCCCACGACAACTCGATCAGCAAATCGACGACCGGCTCGTTCAGGGGTTGCGCCGTCGTCACGCTGATGTAGGGATCGCCGTTGGGACGCTTCTCCAACGTCACGCGCATTCCGGCGACGGTGCTGTTGTAGATCAGGCCCGCACTCTGAAAGGCGGTCGGCGAGGCCAGCTTTGCCGACAGCGAAGCACGCTCGTTCTTGTCTGCGATGACCGCGATTTCCGCCCGGAACGGGGCGCCGAGCGCGGAGAGCACTTCCAGTCGACCCAGTCCGGCCGCCAGTCCCTGTCCGCTCGCGCAGAGCAACGCTGCGAGAAACAGTGCGCGAACCGAGACGAGTTTCAAGGTGCCCACCCTGCCCTTGTCGTTATGAGAAAGGGCATTTAAAGTAACATCATGGGGTTAGATATGCAAGCTCAGGTGAGCTGTTACTTTCTCTCATAAATCCACCTTTTGACGATCAAAATCGGCAGGCTTTCAGCGCTGCCCGAGCAGGATCCGCAGCATGCGGCGCAGGGGTTCCGCAGCGCCCCACAACAGTTGATCGCCGACGGTAAACGCAGCGACGTATTCTCCACCCATCGCAAGCTTGCGCAGCCGCCCGATCGGTACGGACAAATCGCCGGTCACCGCCGCGGGCGTCAACGCGCGCATGGTCGCCGCGCGCTCATTGGGCACGACCCTCACCCAGTCATTGGCGGTGGCGAGCAGACTTTCGATATCCTCCAGCGGCAGGTCGCGCTTGAGCTTGAAGGTCAGCGCCTGACTGTGGCAACGCATCGCACCCACGCGCACGCAGATTCCGTCGATCGGGACGGGATTTCGATCGCGGCCGAGGATCTTGTTACCCTCGGCCCCCGCTTTCCATTCTTCGCGGCTTTGCCCGTTGCCGAGGTCCTTGTCGATCCACGGGATGAGGCTTCCGGCCAAGGGGACGCCGAAATGCCCGGTGGGTAGTTCGCTGCTGCGCAGGGCCTCGGCGACCGCGCGGTCGATTTCCAGGATGGAGGAAGCCGGATCATCGAGCAGCGACTTGGCGGCTCGGTGTGCAAATCCCATCTGCGCCACCAGTTCGCGCATGTGCTGCGCCCCGGCGCCTGAAGCGGCCTGGTAGGTCATGGCGGTCAGCCACTCGACCAGATCGGCCTTGAACAACCCGTGCATCGCCATCAGCATCAGGCTCACCGTGCAGTTGCCGCCGATGAAGTTCTTGATGCCCTTGCCGAGCGCGGAACGGATCACGTCCATGTTGACCGGATCGAGGATGATGACTGCGTCGGGCTGCATGCGCAGCGCCGAAGCCGCGTCGATCCAGTAGCCGTTCCAGCCCGCTTCGCGCAGCTTCGGGTACACCGCGTTGGTGTAGTCGCCGCCCTGGCAGGAGACGATCGCGTCCATCGCCTTGAGCTCGCCGAGGTCGTTGGCGTCTTTCACTGCCGGGGCGCGCTTGCCCACCTCCGGCGCCGGAATGCCCGCCCTGGAAGTGCTGAAGAACACCGGCTCGATCAGCTCGAAATCGCGCTCCTGTTGCATGCGCTGCATCAGCACCGAGCCGACCATGCCTCGCCAACCCACCAGGCCCACTCTCATCGCTTTCCCCTGCATCGTGAAGCGCTCGTCAGAACCGCCATGAGCGAGCTCCCTGACCTGCCGGCGCGCCCCCGTTCACAGCGCCGCCACCACCGCCGCGCCCATCTGCGCTGTGCCCACGCGCGTGGTGCCCGGCTGGAAAATGTCCGCGGTACGCAGACCCTTCTGCAGCACTTTGCGCACGGCGCCTTCCACGCGTGCCGCTGCGGACTCCTGCCCGAAGGTATGGCGCAGCATCATCGCCACCGAAAGTATGGTGGCCAGCGGATTGGCCGCGTTTGTGCCGGCGATGTCCGGTGCCGATCCGTGGATCGGCTCGTATAAACCCTTGCCCTCGGCGTCGAGCGACGCCGAAGGCAGCATTCCGATCGAACCGGTCAGCATCGATGCTTCGTCCGACAGGATGTCACCGAACATGTTCCCGGTGAGCAGCACGTCGAACTGCCCGGGCGCGCGCACCAGTTGCATCGCCGCGTTGTCCACGTACATGTGCGAGATCTCCACGTCCGGGTAGTCGCGCGCCACCTCGCCCACGATCTCGCGCCAAAGGATGCTGGTATCGAGCACGTTGGCCTTGTCCACCGAGCACAGTTTCCGGCGTCGCTTGCGAGCGATAGCGAAGGCGACATGGGCGATGCGCCGGATCTCGGATTCGTTGTACCTCATCGTGTCGAAGCCCTCGCGCTCGCCGTTTTCGTTGTGGCGGATGCCGCGCGGCTGACCGAAGTAGATGTCTCCGGTCAGCTCGCGCACGATCATGAGGTCGAGCCCGGCCACGAGTTCCGGGCGCAGCGAGGACGCCCCCGCCAGCACGTCGTACACAATGGCCGGCCTCAGATTGGCGAACAAGCCCAGCTCCTTGCGGATACGCAGCAAGCCTTGTTCGGGACGCAGCGCGCGCGGCAACTGGTCATAGCGCGGACCGCCCACCGCGCCGAGCAGCACTGCATCGGCGGCCTTGGCGAGTGCAAGCGTCGCCTCGGGCAACGGATCCTTGGCGGCATCGTAACCGGCGCCACCGATGGGCGCCTGCTCAATCTCGATTTTCAGGCCGTCCGCGCGCAGCGCCTCGAGGACCCTGACTGCCTGCGCCATGATTTCCGGTCCGATGCCGTCACCGGGCAATACCGCGATCTTCATTTCTTCTTCACATCCTTCGCACGCAAGAACCGGGGAACGACTCGGCGAACTGCCAAGACGCCAAGACACCAAGGGTCATACGAGTCATGAGTTCTGCCCTGCGTGGTGTCCGGTGCCTTCGCGGCGGAGCTTGTCTGTCTCTCCGGCTGAAAGGGGTCAGGAAAACAGCCAGGGCTGGGCCGCGCGATGCCTGGCCTCGAACGCCCTGATTTCTTCCGCGTGCTGCAGCGTCAGGCCGATCTCGTCCAGACCGTGCAGCAGGCAGTGCTTGCGGAACGGATCGACGTCGAAACCGAACGACTGCCCGGACGGGGTCGTGACCGTCTGTTGCTCCAGGTCGATGACCAGCCGGTAGCCAGGGCTCGCCGCGACTTCCGCGAACAGCCGATCAACCACCTCGGCGGGCAACACCACGGGCAGCAAGCCGTTCTTGAAACTGTTGTTGAAGAAGATGTCCGCGTAGCTCGGAGCGACAATGGCGCGGAAGCCGTAGTCCATCAGCGCCCACGGGGCGTGCTCGCGCGAGGACCCGCAGCCGAAGTTCTCCCTCGCCAGCAGAATCTGCGCGCCCTTGTAGCGCGGCTGGTTCAGTACAAAGTCCGGATTCAACGGCCGCTTTGAATTGTCCCTGCCTGGTTCCCCGGGGTCGAGATAGCGCCAGGCGTCGAACAGGTTGGGGCCGAAGCCGCTGCGCTTGATCGACTTCAGAAACTGCTTCGGGATGATGGCGTCGGTGTCGACGTTGGCGCGGTCGAGCGGTGCGACGAGCCCCTCGAGACGGGTGAACTTCTCCATGACTATTTCTTTTCCTTGGCCTTGCCCTCTATCTTGTCACCGAGGATCTGCAAATCCTTTCCCAGTCCCTCCGCCGTGTTGCAGCCGGCCAGCGCAAGCGCAGCAAACGCGGCGAGCGCGACCAAGATCCGGTTCAGCATGTCTAGAAGTCCTCGCGTACGTCGACGAAATGTCCGGCGACCGCGGCGCCTGCCGCCATGGCCGGACTGACCAGATGCGTGCGTCCGCCGGCGCCCTGCCGCCCCTCGAAATTGCGGTTGGAGGTCGACGCGCAGCGCTCGCCCGGCTCGAGCCGGTCCTCGTTCATGGCGAGGCACATCGAGCATCCCGGCTCGCGCCACTCGAACCCGGCGTCGCGGAATATCCGGTCCAGCCCTTCCTGTTCAGCCTGCGTCTTCACGAGGCCCGAGCCCGGCACCACCATCGCCAGCTTCACGTTGGGTGCCACACGCCGGCCCCGGACTACCGCCGCCGCGGCCCGCAGATCTTCGATGCGCGAGTTGGTACAGGAGCCGATGAACACCTTGTCGACACGGATCTGCTTGATCGGCGTGTCAGGTTCCAGTCCCATGTAGCGCAGCGCGCGTTCCACCGAGCCACGCTTCACGGGATCGGCGATCCTGGCGGGATCGGGAACCCGGCCGTCGATCGTGTCCACCATTTCCGGCGAAGTACCCCAGGTCACCTGCGGCTTGATCACGGCGCCGTCGAGTTCCACCACCCGGTCGAAGCATGCGCCGGGATCGCTCTTCAGCGTGCGCCAGTACGCCACCGCGCGATCCCACAATTCGCCCTTGGGAGCGAAGGGACGCCCGCGCAGATATTCGATGGTGGTTTCGTCCACCGCCACCATGCCGGCGCGCGCGCCGGCCTCGATCGCCATGTTGCAGATCGTCATGCGGCCTTCCATCGACAGCGCGCGGATCACTTCGCCCGCGAACTCGATCGCGTAGCCTGTGCCGCCGGCAGTGCCGATCTTGCCGATGATGGCGAGGATCACGTCCTTGGCCGTGACGCCGCGCCCCAAGCGACCGTCGACCCGTACCAGCATCGACTTGGCCTTCTTCTGCACCAGGCATTGCGTGGCCAGCACGTGTTCCACCTCGGAGGTGCCGATACCCATGGCCAGACAGGCGAATGCGCCGTGCGTGGAGGTGTGCGAATCTCCGCACACCACGGTCATTCCGGGCAGCGTCGCGCCGTTTTCCGGGCCGATGACGTGCACGATGCCTTGGCGCCGGTCGCGGAACGGAAAATAGGCCCTGGCGCCGAACTCCCGGATGTTGGCGTCGAGCGTCTGGACCTGCAGCCGCGAGATCGGATCCTGGATGCCTTTGTCCCAGTCGCGCGTCGGGGTATTGTGGTCGGCGGTGGCCACCACCGATTCGACGCGCCACGGTTTGCGGCCGGCGAGCTTGAGCCCTTCGTAGGCCTGCGGACTGGTGACCTCGTGCACCAGATGCCGGTCGATGTAGAGCAGCGCGGTGCCATCCGGCTCCTGGCGGACGATGTGGCTCGACCAGAGTTTGTCGTAGAGGGTTTGCGGCGTCATGCGCGTCTCGCGAAAGCGAAATTATTACACGCGAGCGGCGTCCGACGGCAGTTTGCCTCAGCGCTGATTTGCCAGCCGGGCAGGTACCCGCGCGAGCAGTAACCACGCGCAGCCCGCGGTGAGCGCCGCCGCGCTAAAGGTGACCGCCCCACCCCCGTATTCCCATTCCCACAGCGCGCCTGCGGCCAGCGTGCCGAGCGTGCCTCCGGCGCCATAACCGAAGCTGGTATACAGCGCCTGCCCGCGCGCCTGACTCGGCCCGCGGAAGATGCGGTGCATGGCGGCCACTCCAGCGGCGTGGAAAGCGCCAAAGGTGGCCGCGTGCAGCAGTTGCGCGACGGCGAGCACCGCGATCGAGCCTACGCCCCAGGCGATCATCAGAAAGCGCAGCGTGGCGCAGGCGAAGCTCGCCAGCAGGATCCGTTCGATGGTCCAGCGCTTCATGATCCGCGGCAACGTCATGAACAGCACGATCTCGGCGAGCACGCCCGCCGCCCAGAGCGAGCCTACCACCGCTTCCGAGTATCCGCTCTCGACCAGATAGATCGAATAAAAGGTGTTGTAGGGACCGTGCGCAACCTGCATCAGGAAAAACCCCGTGAGCAGCGCGATCACGCCCGGGCGGGATAACGCGTCGGCGAGCGACACCTTCTGCGCGCGCGGGGAGACGCTGCGCTCGCGTGGCATCGCGAAGGTCATGGCCGCAGTCAGCACCAGCAGCACGAGGACGAGCGGTTCGAGCGTCCGGATGCCGAGCCGCTCGAGGAGATGGCCGCCGGCAATCACCACCGCCACAAAGCCTACCGAGCCCCACAGTCGAATGCGCCCGTAGGTGCCCACCCGGCTGCCCAGCAACCCCAGCGTGCTTGCTTCGGCGATCGGCAGGATCCCCGACCAGAACAGATTGAGCACCGCGAGCAGCACGAACATCGCCCAGAAGCCCGGATGCAGGAGCACCGCCGCGAAGATCAGCGCGGTTGCGACCGCACACGCACGCAGGACGGCGCCGCGCGCCCGATAGTGATCCGCCAGCCAGCCCCACAGGTTCGGCCCGTAGATGCGCGAGACCGGGTTGATCGCCATCAAGGCGGCGATCTGCAGCGGCGAGTAGCCGAGAGATTGCAGGTAAAGCGCAAAATACGGCGCGAAGGCGCCGATGAAAGCGAAGTACCAGAAGTAGAAGCTCGATAGCTGGAAATACAGCGAGGGGCGAAACATCCGGGGTTCAGGCGTGGCTGGCTCTCGGGGGCAGGCAGCACCGTATCGGGCGATTTCTCGCCAGGGTCTGCGCGAGCCAGCCGAGTCCCGAGGCTCTTCGCCAGAAGGTGGCCGTCACCGCCGGCGGAAAGGCCGGGAAATGACCGGCCTCGTGGAAAACGAGATTCGCGCAATCGAGCAGCGGCACGCGGCGGCTGCCCAATGGGCGAACCAGGCGACCGGGGTCAACACGAGGATGAGTGCGACCGCCCCGGCAAAGCTCATCGACCGCCACTTTTGCTCCGCCGCCTGCCGGAGGCGCTCGAGCCAGGACACGCGCTCAGGCCTCGTCCGGTTCCGGATTGTCTGCCTGCTGCGCGGTGCGCAGCTTCTCGACGATCTCCCGCGGGGCCTGGGCCGCGATCTTCGGCGTGGCCACCGACACGTCGGCGTTCTGCGCGCGATGGCGCAGCGCGTGGTCCGTGAGCACGATCGCCAGCATGGCCTCCGCGATCGGCGTGGCCCGAATCCCGACACAGGGATCGTGGCGTCCATGCGTGTTGATGACGACCGGTTCGCCGGTCTTGTTGATGGTGCGCCGGTCCAGGCGGATGCTCGAGGTGGGCTTCACCGCGATGTTGACGACGATGTCCTGGCCGGTGGAGATACCGCCGAGGATGCCCCCCGCGTTGTTGGTGACAAATCCTTCCGGAGTCATCTCGTCGCTGTGCTCGGTGCCCTTCTGGGCCACGGAGGCGAAACCGGCGCCGATCTCCACGCCCTTCACGGCGTTGATGCTCATCATCGCGCAGGCGATGTCGGCGTCGAGCTTGTCGTAGACCGGCTCGCCCCACCCGACCGGCACGCCCTGGGCGATGGTCGTGATCTTCGCCCCGCAGGAGTCGCCGGACTTGCGCAACCGATCCATGAACGCCTCCAGCTCGGGGACGATGTCCGGATCGGCGCAGAAGAACGGGTTGCGGTCGACCGCCTCCCAGCTCTTGAAGGCGAGCGGAATCGGCCCGAGCTGCGACATGTAGCCACGGATCGTGACGCCATAACGCACTTTCAACCACTTCTTCGCGATCGCGCCGGCCGCGACCCGGACCGCCGTCTCGCGCGCCGACTGGCGTCCTCCGCCGCGGTAGTCGCGAATGCCGTACTTCTGCCAGTAGGTGTAGTCCGCATGGCCCGGCCGGAACGCATCCATGATGTTGCCGTAGTCCTTCGAGCGCTGATCGACGTTGCGGATCAGCAGCGCGATCGGCGTGCCCGTGGTGCGTCCTTCGAACACGCCCGAGAGGATCTCGACGGTATCGGGCTCGCGACGCTGCGTGACGTGGCGCGAAGTCCCCGGGCGGCGGCGGTCGAGTTCCTTCTGGATGTCGGCTTCGCTCAACTGGAGGCCGGGCGGGCAGCCATCGACCACGCAGCCGATCGCGGGCCCGTGACTTTCGCCGAAAGAGGTTACACAGAACAGCCTGCCGAGGGTGTTGCCGGACATGAAGGAAACCTTTGAATTGGCGAAAGAAGTGTAGCACCCCCCGGCGGTGGACGCCGAGGCTCGAAACGGGCGTCGCGGTGCTTTACACTTCGGCCAGCACAGCACGGAGCCACGGGATGCGCAACTACCTCGATCTCATGCGTCACATTCTGGAGCACGGCACGCGCAAGACCGATCGCACCGGAACGGGAACGCTGAGCCTGTTCGGTGCGCAGTTGCGCTTCGACCTGCAGCAGGGTTTTCCGCTGCTCACCACGAAGAAGATCCACCTGAAGTCGATCATCCACGAATTGCTGTGGTTCCTGAGCGGAGACACCAACGTCCGCTATCTCAGGGAACACGGCGTGACCATCTGGGACGAATGGGCGGACGCGGAGGGCGACCTGGGGCCGGTGTACGGATATCAATGGCGGTCGTGGCCGGCAGCGGACGGGCGCCACATCGACCAGATCTCACGCGTTCTGGAGGAGATCAAGCGCCACCCCGATTCGCGACGGCTGATCGTGTCGGCGTGGAACGTGGGCGACCTGGACAAGATGGCGCTCGCGCCGTGCCACGCGTTGTTTCAGTTCTACGTGGCCGACGGACGGCTGTCCTGCCAGCTCTACCAGCGCAGCGCCGATTTTTTCCTCGGCGTGCCGTTCAACATCGCCTCCTATTCGCTGCTCACGATGATGGTCGCCCAGGTCAGCGGGCTCAAGCCCGGCGACTTCGTGCACACCTTCGGAGACTGCCATCTCTATCTCAACCATCTCGAGCAGGCCCGCGAGCAGTTGTCCCGCGAGCCGCGCGCGCTGCCGCGCATGATCCTCAACCCACAGGTCAGGAGCCTCTTCGACTTCAAGTACGAAGACTTCACGCTGGTGGGCTACGACCCGCACCCCGCCATCAAGGCCCCGGTGGCGGTGTGAACAGCGAGCCAGGGGCTCCGAACCGCCAGAAAGCCCGCCCGCGCATCTCCCTCATCGTCGCCTACGCGGCCAACCGCGTGATTGGCCGTGACGGTGCGATCCCCTGGCATCTGTCCGAGGATCTGCAACGCTTCAAGCGGCTCACGATGGGCCACCACATCATCATGGGCCGCAAGACCTGGGAATCCATCGGGCGTTTGCTGCCCGGGCGCTCCCACATCATCGTCAGCCGCAGGGCCGACTATCGCGTGCCGGGCGCGCAAGTGGTCGATTCGATCGAGGCGGCGATCGCGGCGGCCGCGGACGACTCCGAGATCTTCGTGATCGGCGGTGAGCAAATCTACCGCCTCGCGCTGCCGCTTGCCCAGCGCATTCTCGCCACCGAGATCGAGCGCGAGTTCGCGGGCGACGCCCGCTTTCCGGAACTGGATGCGCGGCACTGGCGCGAGACCGCGCGGGAGGATCGCAGCGACGCGGCCAGCGGCCTGCGTTATCGCTACGTCACTTTCGAGCGCCGCGGCTGAGCTACGGTCGTGGCCGGCGCTGAGTAGGCTCCGCGGTGACTCGATTCAGCGCTCACTGCTTCGCAAACGCCGCCGCACCGACGAAGCTCCCGGCGATGTCATAGACCATTCCCGCCCGCGGCGCATTGAGGCCGAAGAACGCGAGATCCGCGTTGACGATGCAGTTGGCTCCGCAGACTCCCGACATGCTCAATGCGTTCGACCCGGAGCCCGATAGCGTGGCGCTGAGCGGCACGCCGTTGATGGTCCAGAACATTTCGGCGGTGGCCGCGTTCAAACCGGCAGACAAGCCGTTGAAATCCACGCTCAGCTTCGCGGCGTCGAGGGTTCCAACCGCCTGATTCAGGGCGTCGGTGACGGGCGTCGATCCGATCAGGGTGTAGATGCCCGTCGTCGTGCCGATGCTTGCGAGATCGGCCGGTCGGCCCGCCACGAAGTGGGCGAGCGTTCCATTCGCCACCACCAGCGCCTGCTGAAGCGCCTGCGTCTCGTCATCACCGGAAGACGACTCGACAAAGGTGCCCCAGGACATGATCCCGTCGTTCCCACCCATGGTCACCGACTCCACCGGCTGGCCATCGATGCTGAGCAACGTGCCATTCGCGTCGAACTCCATCGTGGCGCTTTGCAGGCTGCGACTGGTACTCTTCAACAGATCGAGGGTCTGGGTACCCACCAGCGCGAAGAGCGCGGGAAACCCGCTCGCGTCCACGGTCTCGCCTTGCTTGAGATCGGCAGGGGGGCTACCCGGCTGGGCCGGCGGCAGATCGGTTTTCTTGTCGGTCAACACCGGCTTCGTGTCCTGGTTCTGGACGTAATACGACTCGCCGTTCGCCACGTTGATGCAGCCAGCACCGTTGCAGACTTCGATCTCCCCTTCGCCAACCGTCCCCCTGATCGACTGGCCGTACTGGATCGTGTATTCCGTGCCGCGGATGCCGATGGTCGCAACGGTGGTACTGACCTGGTAGTTCTTCTTGTTGGAGCGGCCCACGAACCCGGTGATCGTGCGCAGCCCGCCCTTGAGCAGGCTGAAGAACGCCTTCTCGGAGCCGTCCTGCTTGCCAGCGTAGCGGTATTGATCGATCCGGAATTCCGACTGTGGCTGCAGCGAGACGTAGGCCCCGTCGGTAAAGCGCAGCTGTGCACGCCCGTCGTTGGTAAGAATCGTTTCGCCCTCCTCGACCCGCAAGCCCTTGGTCAGCGCCCGCGACCGGCCGGCCTTGTCGACGGCCGCGACGTTGCCGATGGCAAAGTCGACCCGTGCCGCCGTCGCCCCGTGCGCCGCGGCGGGCAACGCGGCCGCAAGCGAAGCCAAGAGCAGCGCCCGGCTTGTGAGCTTGAATGTCTCGAGTTGCATGGGCACCTCCCTCGCACTGGCGTTCCGATGCTTCCCAGCACCGGTGAGAACTCAGAAATCGTGCCGAAACATCAGCGAGACCAGCCAGCGATCGAACTCGTTGATGTCGAGGTTGGACCGGTTGTCGGTCCAGTGAGCCTGCAGGGTCAACCGCAGGTTTCGCCGCGGAGCGAAATGAACGCCCCCCGCGGCCGCGTACTGCTCGTCCTCCCGCTCGACCAGGAACAGCGGATCCGGACCGCCATATTGCCGCTTTTCGGCGCTGGCATTGACGAAGACGGAGAACTTCTCGCTCAGGGACCACTGGGTGCCGATCCGGGCACCGTACAGATCGTGCCCGAACTGAGGAAACGCCTCGTCCTTCTCGCGTTCCTGCCCGCCGTAGACGCCTAGGTACACGACCAAGCCGCCCTGCTCGCCGAGTGCGCTGGCATAGCCCGCGCCGCCGACGAAACGGTCGGCATCGCGCGGTCGCTGCTCCGGGTATGTCAGTTGGGTGTATTGCGCGTACGCGCTGGCCTGATTCCTGGCGTTGAAGTCGTGTTGCCACTGCAGCGTGCCGCCAACGGCTTCCCGATACGCGTTGCGGTAGCGCTGGGGGTCGTCGACGAAGAAAGCGCTCAACTGCGCGGCGAGCGTCACCGTGTCGCGGTCACGTTTGTAGCTCAGACCCGTGTGGGCGTCCCACGAATAGGTCGAGAAATCGTCTTCATTGATGTTGGTCTTGTTCGTGTACGACACCCCGCCCAACGCCGACAGGGTCCGCGAGACCGGCGCTCGGATTGCCACGCCGCCGCCGAAGGCCAGATACCCATCCTCTTGCTCCTGGCTCGACGCCGTCAGCGTGAAGATCGCACCGCCGAACGCGGGAACCGCGACCTGATTCTCGGCCGTGGCGCTGTTGACGTTGGAGTCGTAGCCCCCGCCGACCTCGACGTACCCGCGGATCGTCACGCGCTGCGCTTCCTCCACGCGCCGGATCGCATCCAGGAAGCGGTCGATCGTCACCCGCGCCTGTTCCGGAATCTCCTGCTTCTTGACGTTCTCGAACTCGCGCTTGGCCGTCTCGGTTTCCTTCAGGTTGAAGTACGCTCGTGCGATCAGCGCCCGCGCGGGCGCGGAATCGGGGCGCACCGCCAGCACGCGTTCCAGCGCGAACACCGCCTCGGTGTTCTTGCCGAGCTGCAACGCGGCCGAACCGAGCAGGAAGTCGTAGTCGGGGTCGCCGGCGCGCTCGCTCTGCAGCGCAACGAGCAGGTTGTAGGCTGCCTGCGGCTTGCCGCTGTCGAGGTGACGTTTGGCCTCTAGCAGCACATCGTCGGCGGCCGAAGCCGCCAACGGTGAAGCCAGCACCAGGCCGGCGACGAGCGCCAAAGATCGAAGCAGATGCATCAGCAGCTCCCTCCGCGTACGGCTCCTCTCGTGGGCGCCCTCGAAATCCGAAGGCTCGGTTTTAAATGCGTTTTTCGCTCGGAACGTATCAGAACCCGCCGCGCCACGTCAAAGCATTTTCCATGCAATTTGCATCTGACTGGCAGCGCAAGCGCTTCGCGTCCGACAAAAAAAGCGGCGGAGAATCCGCCGCCCCTTCTGGGCCCGAGGGATGCGGGCAGGTCAGACGAGCCGCACGTCGGGCAGCGGAAACCCGTTGAACTGGCTGGCGTAGGCGGTGGTGTACGCGCCGGCGTTGGGGATGTAGATGAAATCGCCGTCCTGCAGGTCTTCGGGGAGCATCTGGTCCTGCATCAGTACATCGACCGAATCGCAGGTCGGTCCCGCCACATGCCACGGCACCCGCTTGCCGTTGCGGTCGGTCCGCAGGTCGTATTGAAGACCCTGCGTGCTCTCCAGCAAACCGCCGAACATGCCGGTATCCAAATACAGCCAGCGTCTCCCGGCCCGCCAAGCCGTTCCGATCACGCGGCAAACGAAATACGCGGAATCCGACACCAGGTAACGGCCCGGCTCCGCCATGAGGCGGATGTCCCCCGGCAGATCGGCAACCGCGCGATTGACGACCTCGGCGATGGTCTCGATCGACGGGATCGGTTTGGTCAGGCGAACCGGAAAGCCACCGCCGATGTTGAGCAGCGAGGGCGTCAAGCCCTTCAGGCGCATCTTGCGGAAGATGCGCTTGGCGTTGTCGATGGCGACGTGCCAATTCTGAGCGTTGCGGCACTGCGACCCCACGTGGAAGGTCACGCCGCACAGGTCGGCCCCGCGCTGCGCCGCGGCGTCGAGGATCTGATCGATTTCCGGGCCCTGCGCACCGAACTTGCCCGACAGTGGCCAGTCGCTGCCCACGTTCGGGGTATCGATGCGCAGGTACAACTTGGCCTGCGGCGCGACGCTGTGGATCTTCACCAGCTCTTCGGCACTGTCCAGCGAGAACCACTGCACGCCTTTGCGCGCCGCGTATTCGATGTACTGCCGCGCCTTCACCGGGTTGCTGTAGTGCACTTCGGCCGCCGGCACGCCCAGCGAGAGCAAGAGATCCAGCTCGGCGGTAGACGCGATCTCGAAGCCCGCGCCTTCCTCGGCCAGAACCCCGACTACCCGAGGATCGGGGTTGGCCTTCACCGCGTAGTGCGCGCGCACGCGCGGCATGGCGGCGTGGAAGCGCCGGTACTTGGTGCGGATGATCTCGGGATCGATCAGGAGAAAGGGTCTCGCGTAGCCTGCCTTGAGGGCTTCGCGCACGTGCCGGAAGTCGAGACTGACTTCCGGATGGGTATCGAGCGGGACTTCGTGGGCGGTATTGCGGTCGAGCGCGGTGCGCAGGGTCATGCCGGGGCTCCTCGGGGCGAACGGGTGACGGACAGGTGCCAAAGTACGAGTTGTGCCACCTCGAGGCGGTTCCTCTTGCCTGTCATGATGACCTCCTTCCGGGCCGATACCGCAAAAAATGACGCGAATTATAGGCGCCGCTGCCCGCGGCGCAAGATAATTTCAGGCGCGACTGCGCGCAGCGTCTACATCTTTGGGGGTGTGACGCCGCGCTGGCCCTGGTACTTGCCGCCGCGGTCACGGTACGAAGTCTCGCAGACGTCATCGGGCGCGGACTCGAAGAAGATCACCTGCGCCACGCCTTCGTTGGCGTAGATCTTTGCGGGCAGCGGCGTGGTGTTGGAGAACTCCAGCGTCACATAACCTTCCCACTCGGGCTCGAAGGGCGTGACGTTGACGATGATCCCGCAGCGGGCGTAGGTCGACTTGCCCAGACAGATGGTGAGCACGTTGCGCGGAATGCGGAAATACTCCACCGTCCGCGCGAGGGCAAAGGAGTTCGGCGGGATGATGCAAACCTCCCCCCTGAAATCGACGAAAGAGCGCTCGTCGAACTGCTTGGGGTCGACGATGGTCGAGTTGATGTTGGTGAAGATCTTGAATTCATTGGAGCAGCGGATGTCGTAGCCGTAGCTCGAGGTCCCGTACGAGACGATCTTGTGCCCGTTGACTTCCTTGATCTGCTGCGGCTCGAAAGGCTCGATCATGCCGTGCTGCTGCGCCATGCGGCGGATCCACTTGTCGGACTTTATGGTCATTGCCGATCCTTGTAAGTAACCACAGAGGCACAGAGTCCCGGAACAAGGTCGAATCGCGCGCAACCGGTCGGTACGAGGCGCCCGCCTGGCGGGCGGCCCGCCGGTTCTCGCCTTTGTTCTTCTCTGTGGTTCTGTGGCAGGCCTACGTATTCTGAATCACGATCTTGGGGAAGGCCGCGCTGTAGTCGCGGGCCAGCGCCGAGATCTTCGCCGCCACCTTGCGCGCGATTTCGCGGTATACCTGGGCCGAGCGGCTGTCGGGATCGGACACGACGGTGGGGCGCCCGGAATCGGCCTGTTCGCGGATCTTGATGTCGAGCGGGATCTGCCCGAGCAGGTCCACTCCGTAGTCCCGGCACATCTGCTCCGCGCCGCCCGCGCCGAAGATGTGCTCTTCGTGCCCGCACTTCGAGCACACGTGCGTGCTCATGTTCTCCACCACGCCGAGGATCGGAACGCCGACCTTCTCGAACATCTTGAGCCCCTTGCGGGCATCGATGAGCGCGATGTCCTGAGGCGTGGTGACGATCACCGCGCCGGTCACCGGCACCTTCTGCGCAAGCGTGAGCTGGATGTCGCCGGTACCGGGCGGCAGATCCACGACGAGGTAGTCCAGCTCCTTCCATTGCGTGTCGCGCAGCAGTTGCTCCAGCGCCTGGGTCACCATCGGTCCGCGCCAGACCATCGGCGTATCCACGTCGATGAGCAAGCCGATCGACATGGCCTGCACGCCGTAGTTGATCATCGGCTCGATGGTCTTGCCGTCGCTGGACTGCGGGCGGCCCGAAAGTCCCATCATCATCTGCTGCGACGGGCCGTAGATGTCGGCGTCGAGAATGCCGGCCCTGGCGCCTTCCGCGGCCAGCGCCAGGGCGAGGTTCACCGCCGTGGTGGACTTGCCCACGCCGCCCTTTCCCGATGCCACCGCGATGATGTTCTTGACCCCGCTCAGCAGCTTCAATCCGCGCTGCGCCGCGTGCGCCACGATTCTCACCGACACGTCCACGCAGACCGCTCCTGCGCCGGGCAGGGCCTTGAGCCGGTCGGCGATCGACTGCCTTATACCCTCGATCACGCTCTTCGCCGGATAGCCGAGCACGATCTCGACCGTGACGTCGTTGCCCGCGACCTTGACAGCCTTGACCTCCCCGCCGGTGACGTAATCCTTGCCGGTGACGGGGTCGATCAACTGGGCTAGCGCCGCCTTGACCTGCTCTTCGCTGATTGCCACGGGAGAACCTCGGGAACGAGGCCGCAATTGTAGCGAAACGCCCTGTGCGCGAATACGTTAGCACGGTAGGGTTTGTTACACTTCGGCTCTTTCATTGGGCGACTCGATGTCTCGCAGGATTCTTG
Organism: Burkholderiales bacterium; assembly: GCA_035560005.1. NCBI lineage: Bacteria > Pseudomonadati > Pseudomonadota > Betaproteobacteria > Burkholderiales > Burkholderiales bacterium. The sequence continues at coordinate 49,181 of DATMAN010000020.1, forward strand.
TCACCTCCGCGCTGCCCTACGCCAACGGCGCCATTCACCTCGGCCATCTCGTCGAATACATTCAGACGGATATCTGGGTGCGCTTCCAGAAGATGCAGGGCCACGAGGTGCACTACGTCTGCGCCGACGACACCCACGGCACGGCGATCATGCTGCGCGCGGAAAAGGAAGGCATCACGCCCGAGCAGTTGATCGCGCGGGTGCTCGAGGAACACAAGCGCGACTTTGCCGGCTTTCACGTCGGGTTCGACCACTACGGCTCGACCAACGACGAGGCGACCCGCGCGGTTTCCTACGACATCTACCGCAAGCTGCGCGACCGGGCCAAGCTCATCACCACCCGCTCGGTCGAGCAGTTCTACGACCCGGTGAAGGAGCTGTTCTTGCCCGACCGCTTCATCAAGGGCGAATGCCCGAAGTGCGGCGCCAGGGATCAGTACGGCGACTCCTGCGAAGTGTGCGGCTCGACCTACAGCCCCACCGACCTGAAGAACCCCTACTCCGTCGTCTCGGGCGCCAAGCCGGTGCGCAGAAGCTCGGAGCATTACTTTTTCAGGCTCTCGCATCCGGACTGCAAGGCTTTCCTGGAGCAGTGGACGCAGGAGAACGACCACCTGCAGCCCGAGGCGAAGAACAAGATCCGCGAGTGGTTCGACCAGGGACTGAACGACTGGGACATTTCGCGCGACGCGCCCTACTTCGGTTTCGAGATCCCAGAGGCGCCGGGCAAGTATTTCTACGTCTGGCTCGACGCCCCGATCGGCTATCTGGGCAGCTTCCGCAATCTGTGCGAGCGTCGGGGCGTGGATTTCGCCGCCTTCACCGACGCGCGGCAGGCAGCCGCCGAGAACACCGAGATGGTGCACTTCATCGGCAAGGACATCCTTTATTTCCACGCCCTGTTCTGGCCGGCCACGCTGCACTTCGCCGGCTACCGCACGCCCAGCCGCGTGTTCGCTCACGGCTTCCTGACCGTGAACGGCGAAAAGATGTCCAAGTCGCGCGGCACCTTCATTACCGCCGAGAGCTATCTCGCGCAGGGCCTCAACCCGGAGTGGCTGCGCTACTACTATGCCGCCAAGCTCAACGCGACGATGGAGGATATCGATCTCAACCTCGACGACTTCGTGGCGCGGGTCAACAGCGATCTGGTGGGGAAGTACGTCAACATTGCGAGTCGCGCGGCAGGTTTCGTTGTCAAGGTATTTGACGGAAAGCTGGCGTGCGTGCCGGCCGCGGAGCCGAAGGAGCTCCAAGCACCGGCTGATCGGCTTGCGGTGGAGTTGGACCCACGCAGACTGATCGCTCGCTTTCATGTCTCTTCACGCACCATTGCAGACTTCTACGACAGACGTGAGTACGGGAAGGCTGTGCGAGAGATCATGGAACTGGCAGACATGGCCAACCAGTATGTCGACGAACAAAAACCTTGGGAGCTGGCGAAGAACGAAAGCGAAGCTTCTCGGAGCAGACTGCATTCGGTCTGCAGCGCGATCCTGGAGTTTTATCGACTTCTAACCATCTATCTGAAGCCCATTCTTCCCGGAGTGGCGGCGGCGTCAGAACGGTTTCTCAATGTCCAAGCCCTGCAATGGTCGGACGGACTCAGGCCCCTTGCTTCGGGGCACAGGATCAACAGGTTCGCCCATCTCTTGACCCGCGTCGAACGCAGCCAGATCGACGCGCTGATCGAGGCCAACAAGGAATCGCTGCAGCCGGTCCCGCAATCGCATTCGCCCCAGCGCCACGCTCTGCATCAGGAGAAGGCCGTGGAAAAGAGCACAACCACCTCACCCCAGACCCCTCTCCCCGAGGGAGAGGGGCTCATCACTATCGACGATTTCAACAAGGTCGACCTGCGCGTGGCGCGCATCGTCGATGCCGAGCACGTCGAAGGCGCAGACAAGCTGCTCAAGCTCACGCTCGACATCGGTACCGAGACCCGGCAGGTGTTTGCCGGGATCAAATCCGCCTACGATCCGGAGCAGCTCAAGGGCCGGCTCACGGTAATGGTGGCCAACCTGCAGCCGCGCAAGATGCGCTTCGGCGAATCGCAGGGCATGGTGCTCGCCGCAAGCGGCGCGGGCCCCGGTATCTTCCTGCTCGCGCCCGATGAAGGCGCGCAGCCGGGCATGAAAGTGAAGTGACGCCGGCCGGCAGCCGGAGGCGAGTCACGAAGACACGAAGACGTGGCGCCTTCCCAGGTGACCAAACATCTCATCATCCACGGCCGGGTGCACGGCGTGGGCTACCGCGACTCCATGCGTATCCGCGCGCAGGAGCTGGGAGTGACCGGGTGGGTGCGCAACCGCCGCGACGGCACCGTGGAAGCGATGGTTCAGGGTCCCCAGGAAGCGGTGGATTCGATCATCGCCTGGGCCAAATGGGGTCCGCCCGCCGCTCGCGTCACGCGCGTCGATATCGACGACGGCATCGGCGACTTTCACTCCTTCACGATCTACCCCACTGCCTAGACACGAACTCTCACCGCGCCGATGCTCTGAAGGTCTCGCCAAGTCGAACTTCCTGAGGCGGGCAATCCATCGGCGCCCTCCGCAGTGAGCGCTCGATGGCGCCCCTGGCGCCTTACATCAAGGCGGCAAGGCCGGCGGGGGCCGGAGTGCGAAGCAGGACATTGCGCAGTTCCCACGCCTTGTCGGGATCGAGCTTCTCGAAGTACTGCGCCTCTCCGGACACGAGCGCCGCCACCGCGACCCCGTCCCGATAGAGCACGCGGTTGCCGTAGAGCGCCGGCACGCGTGTGCCGGGCAGGACAATGCCCGCCAGATTGAGCGGATCGGCGCCGCTCACCGCCACCAGCCTGCCGGTCTTCTCCGCGCCTCGCACGCTGCGCAGCACGCCCACCGCTTCGGGGAGTGCGAACTGCTCGCCGGAGAATCCGGAGACGAACCGTCCGCCGCGTATCTCCCCGCGCGTCTCCAGGCGGCGCAACGCCATCAGCAGGTCGCGCCACGGCGGCAGCCAGTCCGCCTCGCGCGCGAGCAGCCGCCAGAACACCACGCCGTAGCGCTTGAGCAGCGTGCGCGCGATCTGCTCGGCCACCTCGCGACCGACGCCGAACGCATCCTGCGCACCGGGGGGTTTGCGGCGAATCAAGGCCCAGCGCCCGGCATCCTCCACCCCGAAGGCCGCGACGCGCCGCCGGCGGCCCCCGGACACGGGCTTGCGTCGCTGTGCCGGCAGCAGCAGGGCGCGCAGGCCGCTGAACCCGTCCGAGTTGACCAGCCCCGCCGCGGTCAGCTCGCGCAGCGCGTCCTCGACGAAGGTCCGCGGCAGATCGAGGCCCTCGGCGATGTCATCGAAGAACGAAGCGCCGTGCTCCGCGAGGTAATCGGCCACCGCCTGCGCACGGGTGCTCAGCCGCGGCACATGCCCGCTGGCGCTCTTGGCGAGCGAGGTCCAGACCGCGAGATTGCGCCGCGTGAGCAGCGTGATTGGCGTGGCGCGCACCGGGCTCGGCCCGTGGCTGCGCTGCGCATCGAAGCGCGGCGCATCGAGCCGCGTCCACACCACGCGCCCCGCGCGGCACAGATCGTCGAGCCACTCCGGCTCGTAACCGGACACGCGCGCCGGCAGCAGCTCGGTTTCCCAGGCCGCAGCGGCCGCCTCGAAACCTTCGAGCTGGGACACCACCGCCGCCACCGCGTCGGGCCCTTCCATGCGCGCGTCGGGCGCGACGCGCTGCCAGTCGAGCAAGAAGCGCATGAGATCCGCGGCCGGCACCGGTTCGATCTCCTGCCGCAGGCGTTTGACGGTGTAGCGCGTGATGCGCGCGAGCAGCCGGCGTTCGCACCATTGGGTCGCGGGGGTCTCGTTGCTGAACCGGCCACGCATCACGAAGCCTTCCGCCTCCAGCGAAATCAGCGCCTGTTCTACCTCGCCCAGCGGCACGGCGATGGCGTCGGCCAGCGCCTGCGCGCTGGTCGGCCCCAGGCCTTCCAACCGGCCGCGCACGATTTCCACCAGCGCCGCTTCGCGCGCCCACGCCTTCACGTACTCTGCCGGCGCGGCGACGCCCGGCGAAATCGCGGCATCCGGATGTACGGCATCGAACTCGGGCAGCCGTTCGGCCGCCACGTAGAAGCCCGCTTCGCGGCCGGCCGGCACGCAGCGCGCGGCGCGCTTCTCCTCCATGAGCCGCCGCAGCAGCGGCCCCCAGGACGGTTGCAGGGCGGCCTCTGCTTCGGTCAGCAGGCCCAGCCAGTCCAGGACATCGTGCAGCTCGTCGGCGCTCTGCGCCTGCGGCCAGGCTTCTTCCCTGACGCGGGCGATCGCTTCGGGATCCAGGCGCCCGATGTCGGCCGCGCTTTCCGGATCGAGCCAGCGGCGGCTGACCACGGCCTGCGTGCGCCGTTCCTCCAGGGGTGCGTCGTCCAGGTAAGCGTAGGGACGGGCCGAAAGGACCTCCAGCGCAAGCGGCGAGGGCTCCACCAGCTCGCGCGCGACGATGTCGATCTCTCCGCCCTCCAGCGCGCGCAACAGCCCCTCGAGGCCGGCGATGTCCATCGCTTCGTGCAGGCAATCGTCGATCGTCTGCGTCACGAGCGGATGGTCCGGAATCTCGCGATCTCCGACGATGTTCTCCTGGCAGGCGAGCTGGTCGGGAAACAGCGCCGCGATCAGGTCCTCGGCCTGCATGCGCTGCAGTTGCGCCGGCACCTTCGCTCCGCCGCGGTAGCGTGCCAGCGCCAAGGCGATGCTCGCGTCCCAGCGCCAGCGCGTCATGAACATCGGCGCATCGAGCAGCGCCTGCACCAGCAGCTGGCGCACGCTGTTCGAGTGCAGATAGCGCGCCACTTCCTCCAGGGCAAAGCTGTGCGCCGAGGTGAGCGAGAGCACGATCGCATCCTCGGTCGCCGCCGCCTGCAGCTCGAAATTGAACTTGCGGCAGAAGCGCTTGCGAAGCGCCAGGCCCCACGCGCGGTTGATGCGGCTGCCGTAAGGCGAATGGATGACGAGCTGGGTACCGCCGGTCTCGTCGAAGAAGCGTTCCATGACCAGGCGCTTCCGGGTGGGCAGCAGACCCAGCACCGCCTTGGCCGCGGCCAAGTAGTCGACGATTTGCTGTGCGGCTTCCGGCGCCACGCCCACCTCTTCGGTCAGATAGCGCAACGCCGCCCCAGGCTCGTCGAGCCGGCTCTCCAGGTCGGCGCGCAGGCGCGACACCGCGGCCGAAACCTCGTCGCTGCGCGCCGGTGCTTCGCCGAGCCAGAACGGAATGGACGGCGGAATACCTTGCGCATCCTCCACCCGGACGCGGCCGGCCTCCACGCGCAGGATCCGGTACGAGGCGTTGCCAAGCTGGAACACATCGCCGGCCAGGCTCTCCACCGCGAAGTCCTCGTTCACCGTGCCGATCACGATGTCCTGCGGCGCGAGCACCACCGCGTAGTCGGCGGTGTCGGGAATGGTTCCGCCGTTGGTGACCGCGGTCAGCCGCAGGCCCGCGCGCGGCCGCAGCCTGCGATGCACCGCGTCGCGGTGAACGAGCGCCTGGTTGCGCCCGCGGCGCGTGGAGAAACCCTCCGCCAGCATCTGCACCACGTCGGCGTATTCCTTGCGCGTCAGACCGCGGTACGGCCATGCGCGGCGCACCAGGTCGTACAGCGCGTCCTCGTCCCACTGCTCCTCGCAGGCCACCTCGGCCGCGATCTGCTGCGCGAGCACGTCGAGCGGTTTGTCCGGAATGCGCACGCGGTCCAGCTCCTCGCGCCGCACGGCATCGAGCAGCGCCGCGCATTCCACCAGGTCGTCGCGCGACACCGGGAACAATCGTCCCTTGGGCAGCCCGCTCACCGCATGGCCCGAGCGCCCCACACGCTGCAGCAGCGCGGAGATCGCGCGCGGCGTGGAGATCTGGCACACGAGATCGACGTGACCGACGTCGATGCCCAGCTCAAGCGACGAGGTCGCGATCAGCGCCTTGAGTTCCCCGCGCTTGAGCCGCTGCTCGGCCCTCAGCCGTTGCTCCTTCGCCAGGCTGCCGTGGTGCGACGTGACCCGCTCCTCGCCCAGCCGCTCGGAGAGCGCGCGCGCCGCGCGCTCCGCGAGCCGGCGGGTGTTCACGAACACCAGCGTCGAGCGATGTTCCTGAATCAGCTCCGCCAGCCGGTCGTAGACTTGCGTCCACACCTCCGCCGACATCACGGCTTCCAGCGGTGCATCGGGAACTTCGATCGCCAGGTCGCGGCGGCGCACGTGACCGGTGTCCACGATCATGCACTCGCCCCGCTCGAACAGCCCGTCCGAGCTGCCGTTTCCGACCAGGAAGCGCGCGATCTCCTCGATCGGCTTCTGCGTGGCCGACAAACCGACCCGAGTGAGCCGGCCGCCGGTCAGGCGCCGCAGCCGTTCCAGGGAAAGCGACAGGTGCACACCGCGCTTGTTCGGCGCCAAGGCATGGATCTCGTCCACGATCACCGTGCGCGCGTTGCGCAGCATCCTGCGGCCCGAGTCGCTGGTGAGCAGGATGTAGAGCGACTCCGGCGTAGTGACCAGAACGTGCGGCGGCTTGCGCCGCATGCGCTCGCGTTCCGACTGCGACGTATCGCCGGTGCGCACAACCGTACGGATGTCCACCTCCGGCAATCCCGCGGCGGCCAGCTCCTGGCGGATGCCGGCGAGCGGCTCTTCCAGGTTCTTCTGGATGTCGTTGGACAGCGCCTTCAGCGGCGACACATAGACCACGTGGGTCTCGTCGCGCAGCTCGCCGCGCACGCCCAGCCGCACCAGGGCATCGATGGTGGAAAGAAAGGCAGCCAGCGTCTTGCCGGAGCCGGTGGGTGCCGCGATCAGCACGTGCTTGCCCGAGCGGATCGCCGGCCAGGCCTGCACCTGCGGCTCGGTCGGCGTGGCGTAGGTGCGGCGGAACCAGTTGGCGACCGCCGGATGAAACGCGTCAAGAACGTTCACGGTCTTCACCCTTCACGCCTTGGCTCGTCACCGGCCGCTTGTCACTGATAGACGATTTCGACATTCTGCGGTTCGAGCCATTTCCCGAGGCTGGTCACGAGATCGTCTTCGAGCTTCACCTTCCATCCTTCGCCCAGCTCGATCTCGGCCTGCGCGCAGCCGTTGGTGTAGACCACCGACACCGGAACGGTGCCGTTGCGATACGGCGCCAGCAGCTCCTTGAGCTTGTGCCCGCTCGATTGGCCGTTGCAGTGGATCTTCACGCGCCGCGCAAAATGGTTGCGCGCCGCGCTCAGGTCGTAGACCCGGTCCGCGGTGAGGCGCAGGGCCTGCGAGAAGTTGTCGAACGTCGCCCTGCCTTCGACGACCAGGAGCTGGTCTTCCTTCAGCCACGCGCGGTGCTGCTCGAACAGCTCGTTGAACACCGGAATCTCCACGCGCGCCGTGCCATCGTCCAGCACGACGACCGCCATGCGCCCGCGCCTTGTCTGTTGCGTGCGGATCGCGTAGATGATCCCCGCCACGGTGACCATCTGGCCCTGCGCCTGGATATCGGCCAGCCGCGTGCGCACGAAGGCGGCCACTTCCTGCCTGTACGCCTCGAATGGATGGCCGCTGTAATAGAAACCGAGCGCGAGCTTCTCGTGCATGAGCCGCTCGCGCACGTCCCAGCGCGGCGCTTCGATCAGCTTCGGCCCCTCGGTCGCCGGCCCGGCTTCGTCGAACAGGCTGACCTGCGCCGCCGCCCGGCTCGCCTGCTCGGCCGCTTCCATCGCCACACCGACCGAGGCGAACAGCCGCGCGCGATGCTCGTCCAGCGCATCGAACGCACCGGCGCGCACCAGCGACTCGATCACCCGGCGGTTCACCAGCCGCCGGTCCACGCGGCGGCAAAAATCGAACAGATCCTTGAACGGCCCGCCTTGATCGCGCGCTTCGATGATGTTCTGGATCGCCGCCTCGCCCGTGCCCTTGATCGCGCCCAGGCCGTAGCGGATCCTGCGATCGTCCACCGGCACGAACCGGTATTCGCTGGCGTGGATGTCTGGCGGCAGCACTTCCAGCTTGTTGGCGACCGCGTCCTCGTAGAACTGCTGCACCTTGTCGGTGTCGTCCATGACCAGAGACAGGTTGGCCGCCAGGAACGGCGCCGGATAATGCGCCTTCATGTACGCCGTCTGGTAGGCCACCAGCGCGTAGGCCGCGGCGTGCGACTTGTTGAAGCCGTAGCCCGCGAACTTCTCCATCAGGTCGAACAGCTCCTCCGCCTTGCGCTCCGAAACCCCGTTCTTCACCGCCCCGGCCTTGAAGATGTCGCGCTGCTGCGCCATCTCCTCCGGCTTCTTCTTGCCCATCGCGCGCCGCAGCAGGTCGGCCGCGCCCAGCGAGTAGCCGCCGATCACCTGCGCGATCTGCATCACCTGCTCCTGGTAGACCATGATCCCGTAGGTCGGCGACAGGATCGGCTCCAGCCGCGGATCGAGGTAGTGCACCCGCTCCTCGCCATGCTTGCGCTTGATGAAGTCAGGGATCAGCTCCATCGGCCCGGGACGGTACAGCGCCACCAGTGCGATCAGATCCTCGAAGCGGTCGGGACGCGCGCGCACCAGCAGGTCGCGCATGCCGCGCGATTCAAACTGGAAGATCGCGGTGGCGTTGGCCGTCTGGAAGATCCGGTAGGTGGCCGGGTCGTCGAGCGGCAGCGATTCCAGCTTCACGTCCACCTCGGGGTGCAGCCGCTTGATGTAGCGCAAGGTCCAGTCGAGGATGGTGAGTGTGGTCAGTCCCAGGAAGTCGAACTTCACCAGGCCGATCAGTTCGACGTCGTCCTTGTCCAGTTGCGACACCGCGCTGTCCGAACCCGAGGCCGCGTACAGCGGGCAGAAGTCGCTCAGCTTGCCCGGCGCAATCAGCACGCCGCCGGCGTGCATGCCCACGTTGCGGGTCAGGCCCTCGAGCTGCTCCGCGAGCGCCAGCAGCTCGCGCGTCTCCTCGTCGGTGTCCTCGCGCTCCTTGAGTCGCGGCTCCATTTCGCGCGCTTCCTTCAGCGTGATCAGCTTTCCCGGCTGGAAGGGAATGAGCTTCGCCAGCTCGTCGGTACGGTTGTAGTTCCACTCCATCACCCGCCCCACGTCGCGCACCACCGCCTTCGCCGCCATCGTGCCGAAGGTGGCGATCTGCGACACCGATTCGGCTCCGTACTTGCGCCGCACGTAGTCGATCACCCGGTCGCGGCCGTCCTGGCAGAAGTCGATGTCGAAGTCGGGCATCGACACCCGCTCCGGATTGAGAAAGCGCTCGAACAACAGGTCGTAGCGCAGCGGATCGAGGTCGGTGATGCCGAGCGAATAGGCCACCAGCGAACCGGCGCCCGAGCCGCGCCCCGGCCCCACCGGCACGCCGCTGGACTTCGCCCAGTTGATGAAGTCGGCGACGATCAGGAAGTAGCCGGGGAAGCCCATCTGCACGATGGTCCGGATCTCGAATTCCAGCCGCTCGCGGTAACGCGGCCTTTGACGCTCGCGCTCGGTGCTGTCGGGATAGAGCTGGCGCAGGCGCGCCTCCAGCCCCTCTTCGGCGCGCAGCCGCAGATAGGCATCGAGCGGCAAGCCGTCGGGCGTCGGGAAGACCGGCAGGCGCGGCTTGCCCAGTTCCAGGGAGAAATTGCAGCGCCGGGCGATCTCGACCGCGTTTTCAAGCGCCTGCGGCAGATCGGCGAAGAGCCGCGCCATCTCCTCCTGCGTCTTGAAGTACTGCTCCTCGGTGAAGAGGCGCGGCCGGCGCCGGTCGGAGAGCACGTAGCCTTCCGCGATGCACACCCGCGCTTCGTGCGCCAGGAACTCTTCTTTCTTCAGGAACTGCACCGGGTGGGTGGCGACCACCGGCAGCCGGAGCTCGGCGCCGAGCTGAACCGTGTGCTGGACCAGTTCCTCGGCGTGCGGATGTCCGGCGCGCTGAATCTCGAGGTAGAAGCGGTTCTGGAACAACGCCGCCCACTGCCCGGCCAGACGTTGCGCGGCGGGAACATTGTCGGCGAGCAGCGCGGCGCCGACGTCGCCGTGTTGCGCGCCCGACAGCGCGATCAGCCCGCCGGTGCCCGTCTCCTGCAGCCACGCTTTCCTGATCTCGGCGCGCCCGCGGTGCTGATTGGTCAGATACGCGCGGCTCAGCCAGTCGCACAGGTGCAGATACCCTTCGCGATTCTGCGCCAGCAGCAGCAGGCGGGCCGGCTTGTCGCGGTCCGCCTCGTTGCTGATCCAGGCCTCGCAGCCGACGACCGGCTTCACGCCCTTCGCGCGCGCCGCCTGATAGAACTTGACCATGCCGAACAGGTTGGCGAGGTCGGTGAGCGCCAGCGCCGGCATGGCGTCGGCCGCGGCCAGCGCACAAGCTTCGTCCAGCCGCACGATTCCGTCCGAGATCGAGTACTCGCTGTGCATCCGGAGGTGAACGAAGCGCGGCATGCCCGCATTTTACGATGGCCTGCCTCGCGTCCGGTTGTTCCCTGCGTGCCCTCTTTTTCGGCCGCTGATGAGCAACGACATGCAGCCGCAGGCACGCGACCTGACAGCGCTTCCCCCACCCGGTGCGCAGCGCCTTCCTCTGCCGAGGCAGAGGCCGATATCGTTCCAGCGTGAGTAAATCGCGCCGAGCACGTAGAATCGCGTCGGATTGGCGCGGGCACACGGCGGCGCGTCGCGCCGACCGTTCCGACTTGCCGATCTTTCAACCGGATGCGAGCGCTTGCGCGGTCGATGCGCAGCCCGATCTCAACGTCGATGAAAGAAAAAGAAACGCGCAAAGCCGTCGTCGTGATGGTTTTCCTGGTGATCATGTGGGGTTACTCCTGGATCACCTCCAAGATCGGGCTGAACTACGCGAGCCCGCTCGACTTCGCGGCGGTGCGGGTGCTGCTGGGCATCGGCGCCCTGTTTGTCTTCCTGCTCTGGTCCAGGGCACGGCTGCGCCCGCAGCACTTCAAATGGATCGTGTTCATCGGCGTGGTCCAGACCTCGGCCTTCATCATCCTCAACACCTGGGCCCTGTCTGAAGGCGGGCCGGGCAAGACTTCGGTGCTGGTCTTCACCATGCCGCTCTGGGTGCTGGTGTTCGCCTGGCCGGTGCTCGGGGAGCGCATCCACGGCTGGCAGTGGCTGGCGATTGCGCTGGCCGTGGCCGGCCTGCTGCTCGTCATGCAGCCCTGGGACCTGCGCACCCCGCTGCTGTCCAAGACGCTGGCTGTGCTGGCCGGCATCTGCTGGGCGATCAGCGTCGTGGCGGCCAAGCGCCTGCACGTCAAAGAGAAGGTCGACGAGGCCGCGTTCACCTTCTGGCAAATGGCGATCGGCGTGATTCCGATCCTCGCCCTCGACGCGATTCTCGATACCCGGCCCATCGACTGGACGCCGGCCTTCGCGGCCGCCGCCATATTCAATGGTGTGTTTGCCACCGCGCTGGGCTGGGCCATGTGGCTCTACGTGCTGCACCGCTTGCCGGCCGGAACCACCAGCCTGTCCTCGCTCGGCATCCCGGTGATCGCCGCGGTCGCCTCCTGGCTGCAGCTCGGCGAAAAGCCCACCCGGGTGGAACTGATCGGCATGCTGCTGATCGGCGCCGCGCTGGCGGTAATCTCGTGGCTTACCATTCGCCGACACGAGGAACCCGAACCCCTCACGGGGCAGGAGTGACGATGAAGAACGCCCACTGGTTTTTCGACTACGTCTCCCCGTTCTCTTATCTGCAATCGACCCGGCTGGAGGAGCTGTCGCGCCATGCCATGCTCACGCTGCGCCCCGTGCTGTTCGCCGCGCTGCTCGATGCGCACGGCCAACTCGGCCCGGCCGAGATTCCCTCCAAGCGCACCTTTACCTTCCGTCACGTGCTGTGGGTCGCGCGCCGCCATGCCATCCCGATGAAACTGCCGCCGGTGCATCCGTTCAATCCGCTGCCCGCACTGCGGCTCACGCTCGCGCTGGGCGCGACGAACGAAGTCGTGCGCACGATCTTCGACTTCATCTGGCGCGAGGGACACGACATCGGCGATCCCAACGAATGGGAAGACCTCGCACAGCGGATCGGAGTGCGCGATGCCGACGCGCTGATCGCCGACCCCGGAGTCAAGGACGCGCTGCGCCGCAACGGCGAGGAAGCGATCTCCCGCGGCGTGTTCGGCGTGCCGACCCTGGTGGTCGACGACGAGCTGTTCTGGGGCTTCGACGCCACCGAGTCCTTCATCGACTACCTTCAGGACCCGGAGGCCACGCGCGCCAGGCTCTTCGAGCCGGTCAGCGGGCTGGCGCAGGGCGCGGTGCGCCGGCGCAGAATCGCTCCGAGCTGAACGGCTTTCGCAGCCTCGGGCCCATCGTGAAGCCGAGCCGTTCGACCTACCTCTCAGTGCGCGGACTGCGCTACCACGTGCGCGAGTGGGGCGAGCCTTCCGCGCCCAAGCTGGCGCTGCTGCACGGCTGGATGGACGTATCCGCCTCGTTCCAGTTCGCGGTCGACGAGCTGCAAGCCGACTGGCACGTCATTGCGCCCGACTGGCGCGGTTTCGGCCTCAGCCAGTGGGCCCGGGGCGGGTACTGGTTTCCCGACTACCTCGCCGACCTCGACGCGATCCTCGAGCACTACTGCCCGCGGGCGCCGGTCAATCTGGTCGGCCACAGCATGGGCGGCAATGTCGCCAATCTCTACGCCGGCGTTCGCCCCGAGCGCGTGGCGAAACTCGTGCTGGCCGAAGGTTTCGGCCTTCCGCCCACCGTCCCGGACCAGGCCCCGGCGCGCCTGGCGAAGTGGCTCGCAGAATGGCGCGATCCGCCCGGCTTGCGGGCCTACGCTTCGTTCGACGAAGTGGCCGCGCGGCTGCGACAGAACAACCCCAGGCTCACCGAGCAACGCGCGCGCTGGCTCGCGCGCGAATGGGCCGAGGAGAAGGCCCCCGGCCGCGTCGAGCTGCGCGCCGATCCGCTGCACAAGATGGTGAACCCGATCCTCTACCGCCACGAAGAGGCGATGGCCTGCTGGAAGCGCATCGCCGCGCCCACGCTGTGGATACTGAGCGGCGGCGACTGGGTCAAGCAGTTCCTGAAGGACGAAGCCGTGCTCGAGACCTATCGCGCGGCGTACGCCAATCGCTCGGAGTGTAGAATCGAAAACGCCGGGCACATGATGCATCACGACCAGCCGCGGGCCTTCGCTCGCGCCATCGAAACTTTTCTTCTTTCGGAAACGACCGAAAACGCAGCCACCAAGTAGAGAGAAAGACAGGTGAAAGACGCAACGCGGCTCGGGACATTGGCCAACACCAGGCGCATGTCCTCGTTTGTCGGTGTCTTGAAGCAAGAAAGACTCTCGTCTTGTTTTCTTCGTGCCTTCGTGCCTTCGTGTTTTGCTCTTCTTTCCTTGGTGCCCGCGGACAGCGTGGCGCAGGCGGACCTGCTGCAGGATGTCAAGGCGCGCGGCACGCTGGTGGCGGGCGTGAAGGACTCCATCCCGCCGTTCGGCTTCGTCGATCCCTCGACCCGCACCATCGTCGGCTACGACATCGACTTCGCCGCGGCGATCGCCAGAGCGCTGGGCGTGAAGCTCAGGACGATCCCGGTCACTTCCGCCACCCGCATTCCCGAGCTGGTGCAGGGCAAGATCGACCTGATCGCCGCCACCATGACCCACACGCCCGAGCGCGCGCAGCAGATCGACTTCAGCCTGACCTATTTCGTGACCGGCCAGAAGGTGCTGGTGCGCAAGGACGCGGGCATCGCGAAGATCGCCGATCTGAAGGCCAAGCGCGTGTCCTCGGTGCGCGGGTCGACCTCCGAGCAGAACATCCGCCGCGCGGTGCCCGGTGTGCAGGTCATTTCCTTCAACGATTACCCCAACGCGTTCCTCGCGCTCGCGCAGCGCAAGGTGGTCGCGATGACCACCGACGAGATCATCCTCATGGACCTGCAGCGCCGCTCGCCCAGACCGGACGACTACGCCCTGCTCGAGGCGTACATCAGCACCGAACCCTACGGGTTGGGAATCCGCAAGGGCGAGCCGGCTTTCCTGAAAGAGGTCAACCGCGTGCTGCTCGAGATGGAAAAGTCCGGCGAAGCGGCCAGGATCTTCGACAAGTGGTTCGGCCCCGGGTCCGACACACCGCTCAAGCGCAACTTCCGGATCGGCGAAACCAAACCCTGAGGCGAACACCCAAGACGCCCGGGAGAGGAGCGGAACACGAAGCACGAAGAGACATTCTTCCTTCAAGCTTCGAGCACGCCGGTTCGCGCAATCGGCATCGACGCGCGTGCATCGAGGCCTTCCGGGCTCCTTCCGAGCCCGACCACCCGGACCACTGGAAACCGTCGACACGCAGCTACGCTTGCTCCCTCGGCGGCCAGGCGCAGAGGCAGCGGGGCGGGGTGATTTGGACTACGCGTTCGATTTTTCGGTTGTCCTGACAGGCGAGTACCGCCAGGCGCTGATCGACGGCACGCTGCTCACGCTGCAGCTCTCGGGCTTGTCGCTCGTGCTGTCTCTCATGATCGGCGTAGTCGTGGCGCTGTGCCGGCTGGCGCCCCTCAAGCCGCTCAACTGGCTGGCGGCGATCTACGTCGAGTTCGTGCGCAACACGCCGCTGCTGGTGCAGATGCTGTTCTGGTATTTCGGCGCCACGCAGGTACTGCCGCGCGCGGTGAACGACTGGCTCTACGCCGGAGACTTCGAGTTCGCCGCCGCGGCCATCGCGCTCACCCTGTACACGGCGGCCTTCATCTCCGAGGACGTGCGCAGCGGCATCCGCTCCATTCCGCGCGAGCAGACGGAAGCGGCGCGCGCCTCCGGGATGACGTTTCTGCAGGCCATGCGCTACGTGATCCTGCCGCAGGCGCTGCGCATCACCGTGCCGCCGCTCATCAATCAGGCGCTCAACCTCACCAAGAACTCCAGCCTCGCGATGGCGATCGGTGTGGCGGAGCTCACCTACAAGGCCCGCGAGATCGAGAGCTTCACCTTCAAGACCTTCGAGGCCTTCGCTGCCTGCACGGTCATCTACCTCACGCTGTCTCTGCTGATCACCTTCGCCGCCCTGGCCTGCGAGCGGCGCCGTGCCAGTGCCTGATACCCCTTGCGCTCACATCGACAAGCGGCATGAACCACGGTAGATGCTCGAGATTCTGAAAGAGAACTGGCTCTACCTGCTGATCGGTCAGTATCCGAGCGGGCCGCTCGGGGGTCTTGCGCTGACGCTCGCCATCGCCTCGATCGCGCTCACCCTGGCGCTCCCGGCCGGAATCGTCCTCGCGCTGGGCCGGGTGAGCCACTTCGCGCTGTTGCATCTGCCCGCCACCGGCTTGGTGTATCTGGTGCGCGGGCTGCCGCTCATCATGGTGATCTTCTGGGCCTATTTCCTGGTACCGCTGGCGCTGGGGCGCGCCGTGCCCGGCTTCGTGACGATGATCTATGCCCTGGTGTTCTTCGAGGCGGCCTACCTCGCCGAGATCGTCCGCGCCGGTATCCAGGCGGTGCCCAAGGGCCAGGTGGAAGCCGCGCGCTCGCTCGGCCTGAATTACCTGCAGACAATGCGCGGCGTCGTGCTGCCGCAGGCCCTGCGCAACATGCTGCCCAGTCTCGTCAACCAGTTCGTCGCGCTGACCAAGGACACGTCGCTCGCCTTCATCGTCGGCATCAACGAGCTGACCTATGCCGCCTCGCAGATCAACAACCGGACGCTCACCCACCCGGCCGAGATCTTTCTCATCGTCGCGCTGATGTACTTCCTGATCTGCTTCTCGCTGACTGCCTTCGCCCGGCATCTGGAGTCGCGCCTGGCGTGGGGGCGGTGAGCGGCGCTCGAGCCGCGATTTCTTGATCCTCGGTGCGCGGATCCTGAGTTAGGATATCGCCGTTTCTTTCGTCGTCAGAACTCCAACAACAATCCGCCTGTCGTGAATCTCCAGAAACGGCGTCTGCTTGCGCTGATCGATTTCGCGCAGGAGTCCATGCGCACCCGCGCCAGGACCGTCACGAACGTCGCCGATCACGGCAGCTTCGTGCTGTTCGATTACCAGGCCCGCGATCTGGAAGGCGCGCGCCTGAACGCCGCGCCCGGCGAAGGCGAAGAGGAGATCTGGCTCAGCGTCGCGCCTGCGCCGAGCCCCGAGATGCCGCCGCAGCCCGAGAGCCCATGGCTCGGGCCGTGGCTCAACGTCGGCGCCGCCATGCTGGCGCCGCCCGGCCTTGCCGACCGGGTACCCGGTGCGGCGCTGATCGAGGCCGGCACGCACCGCGACCCGCGCGCGCCGGCATCGGAGTTCGCCATCGCGGTGGACCCGGGTGTGGATCCCGGCGCCACCGTGCGCTTCGAGGACTATCCGTTCCGCTCCGAGGTCGAGCGCCAGCACGCGCTCTACATCGAGTCGGCGTGGAAGCCGTGGGCCGAGCGCGAACGGCGGCGCCGGCGCCTTTCGCAACTGCACGCCCGGCTCTTCACGCTCCAGCAGCAGTTGGCCGGCACCTTGACCGAAAGCCAGATCGAGCTGGTCTGGGGCATGGGTGTGGCGGTGCGCGAGCAGGACGGCGCGACCTTCGCCCATCCGCTGATCACGCGCCTGGTCGACGTGCGCTTCGATCCCGAGACGCGCGCCGCGGAAGTGTGTCCTCGCGATCTGGATCCGCGGCTGGAGCTGGAGATCTTCGTCTCCGATCCCGCCGTGCTCGCCGAAGCCGAGAAGGCCGCCGCGCAGTACCTGGCTTCGCACTCGGCGCCCGTGTCGCCCTTCGACCCGCAGAGCTGCGCGCCGCTCATCGAGATCGCGCGCCGCTGCCTGGAATCCGCGTCCGGCGGCACCCAGTGGCGGATCTCGGAAGGCTGGGTGCTTTTCGCCCGCCCGCGCAGCGCCGGTCCCGTGGTGCACGATCTGGAACGCCTGCGCCAGGCATTGTTGGAATTCCCCGACGATGTGCCGCTGCCACCGGCGGTGGCCGCGCTCGTGACCGAACCACCGGAGCATGCACCGCCCTATGAGCTGCCGGCATTCCGGGGCTTGAGTTCGCGCGGGGTGAGCGCCGAGCGGCCCGCGCGCGACCTGTTCTTTCCCAAACCTTTCAACGACGAGCAGGCGCGCATCGCCCAACTGCTCGAAGTCGCCGACGGCGTGGTGGTACAGGGACCGCCCGGCACCGGCAAGACGCACACGATCGCCAACGTGATCTGTCACTGGCTGGCCCATGGCCGAAGCGTGCTCGTGACATCCATGCGCGATCCGGCGCTCGCCGCGCTGCGCGACCACCTGCCCGCGGACATCCGTCCGCTCGCGCTGCCGGTGCTCGCTTCCGAGCAGGAGGGCCTGGAAGCGTTCGAGGGCGCCATCGAGCGCATCGCCTCCGAGTTGCAGAGCCTGGATCGCGCCGCGCTGGCCGAGGAGATCGCCCGGCTCGAGCAGACCATCGATGCACTCCAGACGCGGCTCGCCCGCATCGATGTCGATCTCGGCCGTTGGGCCAGATTGAATCTTTCCCGCATCGACCTGCAGGGCGAGACCATCGATCCACAGGACGCGGCGGCGGAAGTGATCGCCCACGCCGGGCAATACGATTGGATTCCCGATCCGCTCGGCGTCGGCCCGCAATACGCGCCCTGCTTCACCACCGAGGACATCGCGCGCCTGCGCGACGCCCGTGCGCGGCTCGGGCGCGACGTGCAGTACGCCAACTGCAGCCTCCCCGCGCTGGCCGACTTGCCGGACGCCGTGCGCCTGGCGCAGGCGCACCGCGAACTGCAGCGCTACGCGCGGTTAAGCGCCCCGGCGCGCGCGAGCGCCCTGCCGTGGCCGGCCGATTCCAGTCCGGAAATCCTCGGCGCGGCGCGCGAGGTCGCCGCCGAACTCGCGCGGCTCGGAGCGCTGCGCGAGGACATCGGCGCGCTGCGATTGCCTTGGAGCGAAGAAGTGCTGGCACGCATCCGGCGCGGCGAGCCGGCGCAGGCCTTCGAAACGCTGGACGCGCTCGGGCGCGAACTGGAGCAGCTCGCGGCTCAGCGCGCGCAGTTCCTGGCGCGCCCGGTATCGGTGCCCGACACCGCGCTCACCGACGCCGAATTTCTCGGCGCGCTGGACAAGCTCGCCCGGGGCAAGCGGCCGTTCGGCCTATCGGGCATGTTCGGCAAGGGCGAGGCGCGCAAGCTGCTCGATGCCGTGCGCGTGGGCGGCCTGCCGCCGCTCGACGCCCAGGACTGGCAGCACGTGAGCGCGTTCGTCTCCATGCAGCGCAAACGGCGCGAGCTGACCACGCGCTGGAACGCCGTCGCGCCCGAAACCGGCATGCAGCCGGTGCTTGCGGCCGACGCCAAGGGCCGGCTCTCGGCGGAAGCGCAGTTCGCCTTGTACGCCAGGGTGCGCGAACTCGCCCGCGCGCGGCGCGCGCTGCGCGAGCGCGCCGCCAAACTCTTCCCGGGCTGGACGCCGGCGAGCCAGGACGAGGAAGCCGCGCTCGACGAGCTGCGTGAGGCGCTCGAGCAGCACCTGCAGCGCCAGCGTCTGGGCGAGGTCGCTCGCATCGTCGAGCAGGCGCGTGCCGCCCTGCAAGGAAGGAGCGGGCCGGTGGTCGAGGCGATGCGGGAGTTTCTCTCTTCGAGGCTGGGTCATCCGGCGCTCGACGAAGCAGAGCTGCTCTCCGAATGGTCGCGACACGTCTGCACCCTGGAGCGCCTGCACGCGGCCGCCGAGGCGCTGCGCACCGTGGCGCTGGTCACCGCGCTCATCGCCGAGTCCGGCGCGCCCGCACTCGCGCAACGGCTGCTCGAGCCCGACGAGAGCGCCACCGATCGCCTGCTGCCGCCGACGTTCCTGCGCGACTGGCGTCTGCGCCGGCTCGCCACGCATCTGAGCGCCATCGATTCGCAGGACGAGCTGAAGCGGCTCTGCGCGCTGCGCGCGGGGCTGGAGCACGATCTGGCGCGCGCCTACGAAGGCCTGGTGGTCAAGCGCACCTGGTTCAACCTGGCGCAGAACATGACCCCGAGCGTGCGCGCCGCGCTGCAGGCTTATCTGAACGCCGTGCAGCGCATCGGCAAGGGCACCGGCAAGCGCGCCTACCGCTACCGGCAGGACGCGCGCTACGCCGCCGCCGAAGCCTACCGCGCGGTACCGTGCTGGATCATGCCGCACTACCGCGTCTGCGAGTCGCTGCCCGCGCTGCCCGGCTGTTTCGATCTGGTGGTGATCGACGAGGCCTCGCAGTCCGATCTGTCGGCGCTGCCCGTGCTGCTGCGCGGGCGCAGGCTGCTCATCGTCGGCGATGACCGCCAGGTCTCGCCGCAGGCGATCGGCATCGAGGAAGAGCGCATCAAGGCGCTCATGCAGCGCCATCTCGCCGAGCAGCCCGCCCTGTACCGCGCGCAGCTCTCGCCCGACCGCTCCATCTACGATCTGGCAAAAGTCGTCTTCGCCCGCAGCGGCGTGATGCTGAAGGAACATTTCCGCTGCGTCGCGCCGATCATCGAGTACTCCAAGCGCGAGTTCTACAACCACGACCTGCGACCGCTGCGCCTGCCGCGCGCCTCCGAGCGCCTCGACCCGCCGCTGCTCGACATCCTGGTCTCCAACGGCTGGCGCGAGAACGGCGTCAATCCGGCGGAGGCCGAGTACATCGTCGGCGAGATCCGGCGCATCGCCGGGGATCCGCGCCTGCGCGGCCGCTCGATCGGGGTCGTGTCGCTGCTGGGAGAAGAGCAGGCGCTGCGCATCTGGGACCGCGTGCTCGAAGAACTGGGCCCGGATGGCGTGCGCCGCCACCAGATCGCCTGCGGCGACGCGCGCATGTTCCAGGGGCGCGAGCGCCACATCATGTTCCTGTCCATGGTGGCCGCGCCCAACGACATCGGCGCCCCGCTCGCGCGCGAAGCCTTCGCGCAGCGCTTCAACGTCGCGGCCTCGCGCGCCCGCGACCAGATGGTACTGGTGCGCTCCGTCGAGCCCGACCAGTTGTCCGAGGCCGACAAGCTGCGCCGCAGCCTCATTCAGCACTTCGCCCGCCCGTTCGGCGACGACCCGCCGCGCGTGGGCGACGCGCGCGATCTGTGCGAATCCGCGCTGGAACGCGAGATCTACGACTGGCTCACCGCGAAAGGCTACCGCGTGATGCCCCAGGTGCGCGTGGGCAGCTACCGCATCGACCTGGTGGTGGAAGGCGGCGGCGACAGCCGCCTCGCCATCGAGTGCGATGGCGACAAGTACCAGGGCCCGCAGCAGTGGACGGAGGATGTGCGCCGCCAGCGCGCACTGGAGCGCGCGGGCTGGGTGTTCTGGCGCTGCTTCGCCGCGAGCTTCCTGCGCCGCCGCGCCGCGGTGCTCGAAGACCTGCGCCAGGCGCTCGCCGCGCAGGGCATCGAGCCGGTGCACTCCGGCGGCTGGGCCCGCCGGCGCATCGCCGAGACACGGCGCGTATACGTCCCGCTGCCGGACGAGCCGCTGCGCTCGGCGCCGCTCCAATCCGCGCCGTTGCACTCCGCGTCGCTTTGAGCGCGAGCGGCGGCCTCACCCTCGCCCCGACCTCACCCTCACCCCGGATCCACAATCCCATACTCGCTCTTCGAAATCACGCGAATGAAATACAGAACCTTGGGACGCACCGGAATCGAAATCTCCGAACTGGTCTTCGGCGGCGGCTGGGTCGGCGGAGTCCTGATCCACCAGGACGACGCGACCAAGCTGCGCACCCTGCGCCGGGCGATGCAAGCCGGCATCAACTTCGTCGATACCGCGCCGAGCTACGGAAAGGGAAAATCGGAGGAAGCGCTCGGCTGGCTGCTGAAGGAAATCTCCCCGCAGCCGTATCTGTCGACCAAGGTCATGCTCGACACGGAGAACCTGGACGACATCCGCTCCCAGGTGGAGCGCAGCGTGAACGAGAGCCTCGAGCGGCTTCAGCGCGATTCGGTCGACCTGCTTCAGTTGCACAACCCGATCGAGCAGGCGCCGAAAGGCAATTCGATCGGCGTCGACTTTGTAATCGGCGAAGGAGGCGCGGCGGACGCGCTCGAACACATCCGCGCCCAGGGCCTGACCCGCTTCATCGGGTTTACCGCGCTCGGCGACGCCGCGAGCTGCCGCCGGGTCATCGACAGCGGCCGCTTCGACACCGCCCAGGTCTACTACAACCTGCTCAATCCGAGCGCTGCGCGCGCGATGCCCGCGCGCTGGACCGGCCACGACTTCGGCAACCTCATCGCCGCCTGCACCGCCCGGCGCATGGGCATCATGGCGATCCGCGTCTTCGCCGCCGGCGTGCTGGCGAGCGACACCCGGCACGGGCGCGAAGTCGTCATCACCCGCGAAGCCGACCTCTCCACCGAAGAGCGCCGCGCCCGCGCCGCGTTCGCGGTGCTCGGCGCACGCTACGGCACGCGCGCGCAGACCGCATTGCGCTTCGCGCTCGCCAATCCCGACATCTCCTGCGCCGTCATCGGGCTGGCCGAACCGGCCCACCTCGAAGAGGCGCTCGCCGGCGCGGCGCTGGGCCCGCTGCCGCAACAAGCGCTGCGGCAACTCGAAGAGGTGTACTCCAGCAACTTCGGGCTGTAGCGCCTCTCGTTTCCCGCTTTGCGAGCCACGGATGCCCCGCCTCGCCCGCCGTCTCACCCGTTTTGACTTCTCCCGGCGCGCTTGCTAGCTTGAAGGCGCCAGGGGGGAGGTGGCCATGGACGCGCGCAAGACCCGCTTGCATCTGTTGCTCGTCGCGATCGCGGGCCTTGCACTGTCCGGCTGCGCGGCGCCGGTCAAACGCCAGATCCCGGAGCTGCAGCGCGATCCCGCCGGACCGACCACCATCGTCCTAATGCCCCTCGACGTGGAGCTGGGGCAGCTCACCGCCGGCGGAGTCGTCCAGCCGCACGCCGAGTGGACCGAAGCCGCCATCCGGCACATGCGCGCCGCCCTCGAAAAGCAGGCAACGGGGCGCAATCTCACGGTGGTCGACTACCATCCCGAGCGCGGCTCGCCGGAGGACCAGGCCACCGGCCTGGAGCTGATGACGCTGCACCGCGCGGTCGGCCGCTCCATCCTTCTGCACGAGTACCTCGGCGGCTATGCCCTTCCCAGCAAAAAGGACAAGTTCGACTGGTCGCTCGGTCCGGCGGTGGGCGCGATCTCCCGATCGCACGCCGCCGACTATGCGCTGTTCCTCTATGTGCGCGACAGCTACGCCACCGGCGGGCGGGTGGCGCTCATCATGGCCGCCGCGGTGCTCGGCGTGGGCCTCACCGGCGGCACGCAGGTCGGATACGCCTCGCTCGCGGATCTGAAGAGCGGCGACGTCGTCTGGTTCAATCGGCTGGTGCGCACGGTCGGCGACCTGCGCACGCCCGAAGCCGCCGAAGAAACCGTCAAGGTCCTGCTGGCCGACGCGCTGAAGTGAACCCCGGGCGCCGACAATTCGGCTGCGCGCTGTGCGGCCTCGCCTCGCTCTCGCTTCTGGGCAGCGCGCTTGCGCAGCAGAGCGCGGCCGACGAGGGCTTCCTCGCCCCCGGCTACCGCCCGCCCGCAGGCAGCGACGAGCTGGGACTGTGGAAGATGATGGACCGCGCCGAGCGCGATCTGATGCGCTCCCGCTTCGTGGTGCACGACCCGGCGCTGAACGCCTACATCCGCGATATCGTCTGCCGGCTGGGCAAGGATCACTGCCCGGATCTGCGTCCCTACATCGTGCGCACGCCGCACTTCAACGCCAGCATGGCGCCCAACGGCATGATGCAGGTGTGGACCGGGCTGCTGCTGCGCTGCGTGGACGAAGCGCAGCTCGCCGCCGTCATCGGCCACGAGATGGGGCACTACCTGCGCCGCCATTCGCTCAAGGTCTTCCGCGACGTGCGCGACAAGGCGAGCTTTTCCGCCTTCCTCGGCCTCGGCCTCGCGGTGGCCGGCGCCGGTCAGGTAGCCGATCTCACCGACCTCGTGCTGATGGCTTCCATCTTTGCCTTCAGCCGCGATCAGGAGCGCGAAGCTGACAGGATCGGTCTCGAGCTGATGGCGAAAGCGGGCTACGCGCCGCTCGCCGCTCCGGAAGTGTGGGACCAACTGCTCGCCGAACTGCGCGCCGGCACCGCCCCGCGCTCGCGCAACATCCTGTTCGCCTCGCACCCACTGCCCGAAGAGCGCATGCAGACGCTCACCGGCGCGGCGCGCGGCGCCGCGGGCGCCCCCGCCGAGCGCGGCGAGGCGCGCTACCGGGCGAACCTCGCCTCCATCCGCGAGCAGCTCGTGCGCGACGAACTCGCCCTGCGCCAGTACGCCCGCAGCGAAGTGGTGTTCGACCGGCTGCTCGCGCAGACGCAGCACGACGGCATGCTCTGGTACGCCAAGGGCGAGATCTATCGCCTGCGCGCCGAGGCGGGTGACGCCGGGCGCGCGCTCCAGGCCTACGAAAAGGCGCTGCAGGCCCGAGGCGCGCCGCCCGAGACCTACCGCTCGATCGCGCTGGTCGAAATGAAGGAAGGTGCCAGGGATCGCGCCCGCCGCGCGATCGACGCCTATCTCCAGCTCAGGCCCGACGCCTCGGACGCCGAGGCTCTTCGCACCTTGCTCGCCGAGTGATTGCCATGAGATTCGCCATCGCACTCCTCGCGGCCCTGCTGCTCGCAAGCTGCGCCACGACCTACTCGCTGGTCGAACCCGCGCGCCACACCGTCAGGAACGTCCTCTCGGTCGAGCCCGGAATGAAGTGGAACAAGATGGGAAGCTCCGGCCTGCAGGGCAACGTGGAAGTCTGGACCCTCGACGGGCCCGCGCTGAACACGCTCGTCTTCTTCACCGGCGTGAACGACGGCGAACCGCTGCTCGCCTCGCGCGCCATCGGCCACAAGCAGGAAGAAAAGCCGCCCGTGTTCCACTCCACCATGAACCCGCTGGAGATCCAGGAGCTGATGCAGGCGGCGATGGCCCGCCACTTCCAGTCCACGCTCGCCGAGACCCACAACCTGCGCACCCAGGCCGTCGCCGAGACCAAAGGATTCCGCTTCCAGACCCGGCTCGTCGGGCGCGACGAAGTCGAACGCCACGGCGTCTTCGCCGGTGCGGTCAGCAAAGGCAAGCTCTACGGCCTCTGGTTCCAGGGCGCCAAGCTCCACTACTTCGACCGCTACCTGCCCGAGTACGAGCGCATCCTCGCCTCCGCGAAGCTGATCGGCCCCGCGGCACCGTAACGTTGCTCGCCTCTGCGCTCGGGAGAGGGATCGAGTGGCGGCCGATCCTTGCGAGCGAGCCGTCCCTGCTTGCGGACTAGCGCCCGCGCAAGACACCGCCCTGGGCGTCGCTGCTCGCTCGACCCGCACAGTGACAGGCCGTGAGTGACCGGTGACGAATGGAGTCCTGGCCAGGCTACTAGAACGGTCAGTCCCGGAAGTCGCGTTTCCGCTGGTGGCGAATGATGAGTATGCGGAGTCTCACAAGAAAGACCTTGCGGCCACCACGTT